>JASMME010000174.1 GCA_030748365.1 Lutibacter sp. | reverse complement strand
TTGGCCGATAGGGTAACCCCTGTTGGATTGTATGCAAAGATCAGAGACCGCTATGCCAACAGCTTATTGCTTGAAAGTTCCGATTATCACAGCAAGGAAGAGAGCTATACCTTTTTGTGTATAGAGCCTATCCTCAGCCTGAAGGCACAGGGACAGACCTTTAGCTGTACCTATAAAAACAAGGAAATTGCCAGCCAGCAAATAGCGGGTGATTTTTATAAAACCTTCGAAGACTATAGTCGTCTGATTTCGGTAGATTGTGACAGTAGCGTAAAGTCCTTTAACGGTTTTTACGGCTATTTTTCCTACGATGCGGTTCAGTATTTTGAGACCCTTCGCTTACAGGCCCCCAAAGCGGAGTCTTACATTCCCGAAATGCAGTTTGGTTTTTATAGGTTTATCATCGCGATCAGTCATTTTAATGACGAACTTATCCTACTGGAAAATGTGGCGGAAGGTGACAGTCCTCGAATACAGGAAATAGAAACCCTGATCAATGCGCCAACCCAGGCCTTATATAGTTTTAAGACTTCCGGGAAGGAATCCTCCAACTGTACTGATGAAGATTTTAAACAGTATGTTGCCAGGGCCAAAGAACATTGCAAACGGGGCGATGTATTCCAGCTGGTTTTATCACGGCAGTTCCGCCAATCATTTTCAGGGGATGATTTCAACCTGTACAGGGCACTGCGTTCCATCAACCCCTCTCCGTACCTCTTTTATTTTGATTATGGAGATTTTAAACTGATGGGCTCCTCTCCCGAGGCACAGATCAAGATCGACGCCTCCAAAGCCATCATCAACCCCATTGCTGGCACCTTTAGAAGGACTGGAGATATGACAAAAGACCTGTTGTTGGGCGAGCAGTTGTCAAAGGATAAAAAGGAAAATGCAGAACATGTTATGCTGGTAGACCTAGCCCGGAACGACCTGAGCAAGCACGCCAGCGATGTCAGTGTTGAGGTATTTAAGGAGGTACAGTATTTCAGCCATGTAATCCACCTGGTATCCACTGTACAGGGCAAGCCCAAAGGCAAGGCCATAGAGATTGTCGGAGATACCTTTCCTGCAGGAACCCTTAGTGGCGCTCCCAAGTACCGGGCCATGGAACTTATTGACAACTATGAATCGCAAACACGTGGTTTTTATGGAGGGGCTGTTGGTTTTATAGGGTTGGACAATACTGTAAACCTGGCCATTGCCATTCGTTCTTTTGTCAGTAAGAAAAACACCCTATACTATCAAGCCGGTGCTGGAATTGTTATTGATTCCAGTGAGGAAGGAGAATTACAGGAAGTAAACAACAAACTGGCCGCTTTGAAAAAAGCCCTGGTCCTGGCCGAAAACATATAAGTTATGAAGATATTGATCATTGATAATTACGATTCTTTTACTTACAACCTGGTACATATGGTGGAAGCCATTACTGGGCGATCTCCGGACGTATATAGGAACGATGAGATTTCTTTGGCAGCCATCGATGCCTATGAGATGATTATTCTTTCACCCGGCCCTGGCCTGCCTGAGGAAGCAGGTTCCTTAAAGCAGGTGATTCGTACCTATGCCGCTAAGAAACCTATTTTTGGTGTATGTCTTGGCTTACAGGCCATTACTGAGGTTTTTGGTGGTAAGCTGGAGAACCTGGATTCGGTTTTTCACGGGGTAGCTACCACCATGCGGGTTACCGATGAACAGGCCATTGTTTTCAAAGGCTTACCTGCTGAGTTTGAAGCGGCCCGGTATCACTCCTGGATTGCTTCCAGGGTTGATTTCCCAGAGGAACTTAACATCACCTCCTTAGATGACTCTGGGAACATCATGTCCTTTGAACATCAGACTTACCCCCTGAGTGCGGTTCAGTTTCACCCGGAATCTATTCTGACACCCTTAGGAGCCGATATGTTACGTAATTTTATACACAACTACCAAGCATGAAAACAATCCTTAGCAAATTATTTGAACAGGTTCGCTTGAGCAGGGAAGAGGCCAGGGAAGTACTCGTCCAGATGGCCGGTGGTGCCTATAACGATGCCCAGATAGCCTCCTTCTTAACCGTTTTCCTGATGCGCCCTGTCTCCGTTGAGGAGCTGGCGGGTTTTCGGGAAGCCTTGTTGTCCTTGGCAATTGAGGTAGACCTGAGTGATTTTAATACCATTGATCTCTGTGGTACAGGGGGGGATGGTAAAAACACCTTCAATATCTCTACCCTCACCGCCTTTGTAGTGGCCGGTACCGGACAAAAAGTGGCCAAGCACGGTAATTATGGGGTGTCCTCTGTAAGTGGCTCCTCCAACATGCTGGAATACCTAGGCTATACATTCACCAAGGATGTGGATATCCTAAAGCGACAGCTGGATGAGGCCCATATTTGTTTTTTACATGCCCCCTTGTTTCATCCGGCAATGAAGGCCGTGGGACCCGTACGAAAAGCCTTGGGGATGAAGACCTTTTTTAATATGTTGGGGCCCCTGGTAAATCCCTCCCGGCCAGCCAACCAGTTGGTAGGAGTCTTTAACCTTGAAGTGGCCAGACTCTATCATTACCTGTTACAGGAAACCACCCAACAGTATGGAATTGTTTATAGCCTGGACGGCTATGATGAAATTTCGCTAACGGGTCCCTTCAAATTGTTCACCAGGGAACAGGAGCGCCTAATCCTACCTGAGCAACTGGGTTTACAAACGGTGGCAGCCTCCGATATTTTTGGTGGGAACTCAGTGGCCGCCGCTGCAGAAATATTTAAGAAAATCTTGGGCGGAAATGGTACAGAGGCGCAAAACAAGGTCGTGCTGACCAATGCTGCTTTTGCCCTAAAGACGGTTGATCCCGCCAAATCATTCGACACCGCCTTTGAAGAAGCCAGGGCCTCTTTGTTAGGATTGAAAGCCCAGGACTGTTTACAAAAGATTATAGATTAACGATGACGATACTCGACAAAATTATTGCCCATAAAAAAGAGGAAATTACCCGCTTAAAGAAAGAGGTAAGCCTTGAAAAACTGGTAAAAAGCCCCGTGTTTAAACGTACTCCGATTTCTTTGCGGAAATCCCTGTCACGGCCTGGCTCAACCGGTATCATTGCGGAATTTAAAAGACAATCTCCCTCTAAGGGGATGATCAACGAGGCAGCCAGTGTTACCGATGTTACCCAAGCCTATCTCGAGGCCGGAGTGGCCGCGCAGTCCATACTGACAGACCAGCATTTTTTTGGGGGTAATATCGTAGACCTGATGCACGCACGTACGGTGAATGACCAATTACCCATTTTAAGAAAGGATTTTATCATAGACGGTTTTCAGATTGTGGAGGCCAAAGCCATTGGGGCCGATGCGATCTTACTAATTGCCGCCTGTTTGACCCAGGAGGAATTGGCCAATTACACCCTATTGGCTGAAGACCTCGGCCTAGAGATACTCTACGAGGTACATACCCGTGCCGAATTGGACAAGCTTCCTCCGGGAGCCCTAATCATAGGGATCAACAACCGGAACCTGCAAACCTTTGAGGTAGACCTGGAACATTCTATCGAACTGGCCGCTCAGCTTCCCGATGCTTGCCTCAAAGTATCAGAAAGCGGTATCAGCGACCCAAAAATCATCACCGGTCTAAAGGCTTACGGTTTTGATGGTTTCCTGATCGGGGAACATTTTATGAAAACGACCGACCCCGGTGCTGCTTGTCAACAATTTATAAATCAAATGCGTCAGTTCGATGTAGGTGGTTCTCAAGAGTATACTGAACCCAGTTAATAGGTGCTGAATGATGATTGACCAACTTGTCCAATTAAAA
>JASMME010000173.1 GCA_030748365.1 Lutibacter sp. | reverse complement strand
TTGCGGTGTATGATATTGCTGAGCTTATTGCAAAGGCTGCAGACCTCTAACTACGAAGACATCGCTGAGAAAAATAACAGATGAACAACTACCTCCAAGCGGCCCGTCTTAGAACACTACCTTTATCGCTTTCAGGCATTATAGTCGGTAGTGCGATGGCTGCTTCCGACGGTTTTTTTGACTGGCAGGTTTTTGTGCTGGCCCTGCTGACGACTGTTGGTTTCCAGGTAGTATCTAATTTTGCCAATGATTATGGTGATGGAATCAAAGGCACAGATAACCATGAGAGAATCGGCCCTGAAAGGGCCCTTCAAAGCGGGGCTGTCAGCCCCCGTCAAATGCGAAGGGTCATCATTGTATCAGTACTGGTTACTTTTGGGCTGGCCCTACTACTTATTTACAAGGCCTTTGGTGCTGGAGATTGGTTGAATCTGTTGGTTTTTCTGGTTTTGGGAATTGCCTGCCTGATCGCTGCCATTACCTATACGGTTGGTAAGAAGGCCTATGGCTACCATGGCTTCGGCGACCTGTTTGTCCTCCTTTTTTTTGGCTTGGTAAGTGTACTCGGCAGCTATTATCTTTTTGCCAAAGAACTGTCTTTTTCCATATGTTTCCCAGCTTTGTCAGTAGGCGCACTAAGCATGGGGGTCTTAAATCTTAACAATATGCGCGATCAGCAGTCAGATGCCCGTGCTGGAAAAAATACCCTGGTGGTCAAAATGGGGGCAGAGATGGCCAGGTACTACCATGTGTACCTGTTGGTTGTTGCCTTGCTTTGTGCCCTGCTCTATAATATGATTTCTTACAGGTCTCCTTTTCAATTCCTTTTCCTGATGGCTTTTCTACCCATTGCAGCCCATGGCAAGTTTGTTCTTTCCAACAAAGAGCCAGCACTTCTCGATCCTGAACTGAAGAAATTAGCCATGAGTACTTTCCTGTTCTCTCTGCTGTTTGCACTTGGTAATATCCTAATTTAAAAAAATGACAT
Source organism: Lutibacter sp. (assembly GCA_030748365.1). GTDB lineage: Bacteria > Bacteroidota > Bacteroidia > Flavobacteriales > Flavobacteriaceae > Lutibacter. Next base: position 2,804 of record JASMME010000173.1, on the reverse strand, counting down.
TTGTCAGTAAAGACCTGAGAATGATGCTTTATTTTTGCACTGAATTTAAGCATCGATGAAAAATCAGTTGTTAGGCATCTTTTTCTACGGACTCTACTTGTTAGCTATGGTTCGGCCACTTATTCCTATGATGGAATACTATGCCAATTATGATTATATCGTAACGGTGCTCTGTGAAAACAAAGACAGGCCTTATCTGGAATGTAAGGGGAGCTGCTATTTGAAGGAACAATTAAAAAAAACGAACCCTGTAGATCATGAGCACCAACATATGCCACTGATCAATTTGGATGATTACCCGCTAAGCCCGGTTACCTTATACAACCATCAGTTGTCTGATGTTTCTACTAATTTTTCGCCGAACTACGGCCATAGGCCTAAAAGTTCGCAAGAGGTGTATTTCACCGCCTTTAGACCTCCTCGTTCCTAAGCTTGCCATATCCCTCAATCCATTGCATTAAACCTGCTGTTGATACGCAGGTGATACCTGTGTCGTAGCATACTGTTTCATGCTGTCCGACAAGAGCTGTTGTTTGATGCTTTGCCAGCACCCCAATTTTAAAATTTTATTACTAATAATTGCCTACGGGCAATCACAATCAATACAAATGAATAATAAATTGAAGGCCAGTTTATTACTGGTACTTTTAACGGCATTTACCTATGCCCAACAACCTACGTTTAAAGGAAAAATAATTGACACTGAAACCCAAGCGGCAGTCGTCGGTGCCCATATTTCTATCAAAGGAACACACAAGGGTGTCAGTTCTGATGAGAAAGGCCTTTTTCAGCTGAGTGTTCCAGGTGAATCAGTTCACTTACTGGTTAGCCATATGGGCTATAAACCTTTGGAAATGTCCGCTACCAAAAAAAACCTTGTTGTTTACCTAGAAAGAGAAGAAAACAAACTGAACGAAGTGGTATTGAGTACTTCAAGAACCCAACAACGAAGAAATGATGTTCCTGTTGCGATTTCCACTATCAGTGCCCGGCAAATGAATGAGATCAAACCAACTTCAGTAGACCAGGTCCTAAACCAGTCTGCGGGTGTTTTGATGGTAGATCTGGGCAATGAACAACATATGATGGCCATTCGACAACCCATTTCAACCAAAAGTCTCTACCTGTATCTCGAAGACGGTATTCCGATTCGGCCTACCGGTGTTTTCAATCACAATGCCTTGCTAGAGATGAACATGGCGGCCACTAGGAAAATTGAGATTATTCGAGGTCCCTTCTCATCCTTGTACGGAAGTGAAGCCATCGGGGGAGCAGTCAATTTCTATACCGCCCAACCAACGGAGAATCCAACGGGTAGTTTTTCCTTTAGGGGGAATAACCAGCACTATGTGAGAATGGACGCCAAGGCTGCTGCGACCTTTGGAAAGACAGGGGTCTATATAAGTGCTTATAAATCTCAAATAAAGGACGGCATCAGAGAATACGGTGACTATGACAAAGAAGCGTTGACCCTTAAGCTAAGGCATGATTTCAGTGAGCGTACCTCCTTGAGCAACACGCTGAGCTATGTCGATTATTTTAGCGAAATGAGTGGGAGTCTGGATGAAATAAAGTTTAAGAACAAAGATTACACTTCCTACCATACCTTCACTTTTAGGGATGCCAAGGCGTTGCGTTTCAATTCGACCCTGAGCCATCGATGGAATGATCGTCACCACGCCAGTTTGAGTTTGGTATACCGCGACAATACCATGAAGCAGAATCCTTCATACAGGATAGACAGCGCAGCTGATTTTGACAGTCATACTCCAGGTCAGTTAAACGACAACAGTTTTACAAGCTATTATTTTGTGGCACAGCACAACCTACAGCTGAACAATGTCACTCTAAACTACGGGGCGAGTCTCGATTATAGCCCAAATACCTATGAGGCCCTGCTGACTGATGTATACAGGAATGAGGATGGTAAATTTGAGCGTTATACCCTTACCGGCGACTATCTTTCCAATTATTCGGTGGCTATTTTCAATATGGCAACCTACGCTTTTGGGGAAGTAAAGCTATTCGAGAAATTAAAGTTGAATGCCGGCTTCCGTCTGGACAAGTTCAGTTATGACTTTAGTAATGAATTGGGGGCCGCCGCTACCGATTATACCGCGCCTGATTCCAATAACTCCTTTACAGCTTTTACCCCCAGATTGGGCGCGGTGTATACCTTTAACCATGCTGTGGGTGCCTATGGAAATTACAGCAATGGTTTCTTGCCTCCCAGTGTTGGTGAAATGTATAGAAGAGATGACATTCCCTTGCTAAATCCTTCCACCTTCAATAACTACGAAGTGGGTGCCTGGATCAATTTGCTAGACAACCAGCTTTATATAGATGTTGCCGGGTATTACCTGAGAGGTAAAGACGAAGTGGTATCAGTAAGCGTAAAAGAAGGAAATGTGCGAAGCCGTGAGAACAGGAACGTCGGAGAAACGGAGCACTATGGCCTGGAGTACCTGATGACATACAAACCCATGAATGACCTCAGCATTCGATTCTCAGGGGCTCTTTCCAAGCACAAGTACCTTGATTTCCTAACCAAGGTGGTCAACGGGGAAGAAGCGACCAACTTCAGTGGTCATGAGATGCAAGGTGCACCGGGTTGGATTAACAATACAGAAATCAAGTACAAGCCCAGCTATTTGAAAGGGCTTAGACTGGGTGTTGAATGGCAACATGTAGGCGCGTATTACACCGATGACGCCAATGAGCATACCTATGGAGGATACGACGTGTTCAATGCGAGAATTGGTTATAAAAAAGGGCACTGGCATCTTTGGTCAAGCCTATTGAAT
>JASMME010000172.1 GCA_030748365.1 Lutibacter sp. | reverse complement strand
CAATTATTTTATTGATAATGGTTTTCGTTGGAGTGTTGGCCTCAGGTCTAGGTACAACCGGTTTAGCCATGATATAAGATTTGACCAACAGTACCCACATAAAATTGATCTGAGGTATGAAGATTTCACCAATCAACTGTATTTTCAAACGGTTTTTAGCAGAAAGTATGCCTTTGGTATCGGATTGGAACACAAAAACATCAAGGCTTTTACAGAAAGTATTTCACCCGTTGACAATCAACCAGCGTACAGTGAAGAAGACCGTTTTTATTTTGATAGGTCTTCCTATGTCAATACCCATGCCTATCTGAAAATTGACACCTATGACCGTCATTATTTTCAAAAAAAAGGACTGTTTTTACACGTCGATCTTCTCTATTATATCGGATCTTCCGATTATAACGATAATTTTACTCCCTTTTCACAGTTGAAAGGAAAGATAGGGTTTGCCCATACGTTTTTTGATCAGTTAACGGGCCACGTAATCTCAGAGGCGGGTATTACCCTGGGAGAGAACGAGAACAGAACCCTCGATTATAATTTGGGTGGCTATGGTGGGCATTTCATCAACAATTTCAACCCATTTTTCGGCTATGATTTTGCCGCCCTGAGTGCCGATGCTTTTTTACGGTCTGCCTTTAGCCTTCGCTATGAAGTTTTCCCCCGTCATTATTTGACAGCTGCTGCCAATTATGCCCGGGTTGAAAGTGATTTGTTTAACCAGGGGAAAATTTTTGAGAACACCAAAAAAGGTTACCTGCTGGGCTATGGATTGGATACTTTTTTAGGGCCAATGCAAGTACAGTATACCTGGTCACCGGACCATCCAGATCGTTATTGGCATTTTAATATTGGCTACTGGTTTTAATCTCATTCCTCCAGGATGGGTTGCTGACACGATTAATGTTGCTAAACTACGTGTATAAAAAAAGTCCTGTAGCAATGTTGCTACAGGACTTGTTAAGATATTGTGAGTGCCTATTGAATGTATTTGCCCTGACTGTTTATAAAGTCAAATCGCAAATACTGGTATGCATCTCGCGGTAAAATCTTGATCCACTTTTTGTATTTCAGGAACCATTTTTTTTGGACTGAAAAGGCGCCTTTTGTCAGATAAGCGGCAATAAAAGGATGCGTGTTCAATACAATCCGATCGTGCTTTTTGGAAGTCACTAATTTATTGATGGCTGTTTCTATTTTTTCCAGCAATACGATGGGTGCTTCCACTTCTCCGTTTCCACTTGGATTCGGCTCCTTTGTTTTAATTACCAACTCTGGTCTCACGCGCTGTCTTGTTATCTGTACCAAACCAAACTTACTCGGAGGTAAGATTTTGTGTTTGGTCTTGTCAAATGACATCGCTGCTTTTAGATGATCATAAAGCTTCTGTCTGTGAGCGGCCGTGTGCATGTCAATAAAATCTATGACGATAATTCCTCCCATATCACGCAACTGTAATTGCCTGGCAATTTCAGTGGCAGCGATTAGGTTGACCTCCAGGGCCGTATCGGCCTGAGAACTGGCTTTGTTTGACCGGTTCCCACTGTTGACGTCAATTACGTGCAGGGCTTCGGTGTGTTCGATTACCAGGTAAGCGCCCCGGCTCATCGATACGGTCTTGCCAAAAGAGGTTTTTATCTGACGTTCGATACCGAATTTTTCAAAAATCGGTGTCTTTGACTTGTACAGTTGTACAATCGATTCCTTATCGGGGGCGATCTCCCGCAGGTATTCTTTGATCTCAACAAACAAGTCTTCGTCATTGGTGACGATATTTGTAAAAGAGTCATTGAACACATCCCTGAGTATGGAGGAGGCCCTGTTCAATTCACTGAGGACCTTCACAGGGAATTGAGATGGCTTAATCCTTCGGACCTTTTTACTCATCATTATCCACCGGTCCAGCGAGTTTTGTAGGTCTCTGTCTAGGTCGGCCACTTTTTTATTTTCGGCCACGGTTCTGATAATGACACCAAATCCTTTCGGTTTGATACTTCGAATGAGTCTTTTTAGCCGGTCTTTTTCCTGGGCGTCTTCGATTTTTTGCGAAACGGAGACCCTATCGGAAAAAGGGACCAATACCAGGTATCTACCTGGAATTGATATTTCTGAACACATACGCGGTCCCTTGGTGGAGATAGGTTCTTTGACAACTTGAACCAATAAATGTTGACCGGGTTTTAACACATTCACGATACTTCCATGCTTGTCAATATCGTTTTCTAATTTAAAGTTTTTTAAAGTGTAATCTCTGATTTTACCTGTGCTGATACCTTTCATAAACTTATTCAATGACAGTAATTTTGCGCCCAGATCGTGGTAATGTAAAAAACCGTCCTTTTCGTAGCCTACATTGACAAATGAGGCGTTTAATCCGGAAAGTACTTTACCGATCTTTGCCATAAAGATATCTCCAACTGAAAATTTATTTTCGTTAGACTCTTTGTTCAGCGCGGTTAATTTACCATCTTTTAATAAGGCAAAATCAATATCAGAGGCGTTTGATCTAATAATTAACGTTGTTTTCACTCTGATTTGTTTTTATGTTTGTACGAGGTACAAACAGTTTATATATAAGATTCTTACAGGTTATTTTCCCAACGATGGTTGTATTTTTTGACAACCACCTATGTCAATGAACTTTTTATGTGCTTATAAATCACACGAAACATCCGACGCGCCCTTTGTTAATTGGATTGTTATGGTGGATGCCCCCAAGAAAAAGTAAGCCTGGCTTACTTTTTCTTCTTATGCCTGTTTGCTCTCGCTCGCTTCTTGCGCTTGTGCGTAGAGATCTTGGCTCTTTTTCTTTTTTTACCACTTGGCATATTGAAAGAATGTTTTAATGTTAATAATGTGATTGGGTGCCTATTCTGTGGCTACCTTATTTTTTACGCCTTCCACAAATACCTTGGCAGGTTTGAAAGCGGGGATGTTATGTGCTGGGATTTTAATGGTAGTATTTTTTGAGATATTCCTACCTGTTTTTTCGGCCCTTCTCTTAATAATAAAGCTCCCAAAACCTCTGAGGTAAACATTGTTGCCAGTTTCAAGAGATTCTTTCACCTCTCCCATAAAAGCTTCTACAGTTGCCAAAACATCTGCTTTTTCAATGCCAGATTTTTCTGCAATATTCGATACGATTTCTGCTTTTGTCATGTTGTTTATTATTGTATAATAATTAAGACGGCAAAGATAGTACTTTAAATCAAATTCAAAAAGTTAATTCGTTAAAATTTAATCATTTAAAAATGTGTATCATTGTAATTTTATAAAAAGAGGAAGATGTTTTCTAAACAGTTAATTCATTGGTATTTAAAACATAAACGAGCACTTCCCTGGCGCAAAACGAAAGATCCTTATAAAATTTGGCTTTCGGAAATCATCTTGCAGCAAACAAGGGTCTCGCAGGGAATGGCTTATTACGATGCGTTTACGACACATTTTCCAACAGTTTTCGAATTGGCTGCAGCCAGTGAGCAAGAAGTGCTCAAGCATTGGCAAGGACTCGGCTATTATTCCAGGGCCAGAAATTTACATTTTTCTGCCAGGCATATTGCCGGACAACGGCAAGGTATTTTCCCAGAAACTTATCAGGAATTGCTCACCTTGAAAGGGGTGGGGGTCTATACTGCAGCTGCGATTGCCTCTATCTGTTATGGAGAGAATGTAGCGGTTGTCGATGGCAATGTCTACCGGGTGTTGGCCAGGTATTTCGGTATGGGTACCGCCATCAATTCCTCCGCTGGCGTAAAAGAATTCAAGGTTTTGGCACAAAGTCTAATAGATCCCGAAAAC
>JASMME010000171.1 GCA_030748365.1 Lutibacter sp. | reverse complement strand
GCACTTCGTTTAAACATGAACCTGATACCACTGCCTTGAATGACAAGTGGACCCTTGCACAACTGATAGCAAACATATTTTTGGTCAGTGACAATGAAGCTTACAATTACCTTTTTGATTTCTTAGGAGCAGATTATATCAACCGTGAGTTGCAGAAAAAAGGTTTTAAGCACAGTCAAATTCTCCATAAGCTTGGCTTAAACACTGGTCATCGCGGCCCCTGGAAATATCAGTTCTATAAAGAAGGGGAAATGATATATCATCAGCTTTCAGCACCATCGTCCACCAACCAAGAAAGGGGGCGGTTAATGGGTGAGGTCATTGGGAAAGCCTACCTGAATGATGCGGGAGAAAAGGTCCATTATCCGTTTGACTTTGGCCAGAAGAACCAGCTGTCTCTCAATGACATGCACGCTTTTATGAAGCGAATACTCTTTCCTGAATCTTTTGCAGAGGAAGACCGTTTCAATCTGAACAAAGCGGACTATGTCTTCCTTCGCCGTTGTATGGGAGCCACCCCGCTCACGGCTAACAATCCAGCATATACCCAACCCGATTACTGGGATAGTTATGTGAAATTTTTTATGTTCGGAGACCAGAAAACACCCATCCCAAAACATATCCGCATTTACAATAAGGTTGGGGAAGCCTATGGTACTTTAACAGAGACTGCCTATATAACCGATAGCCAACAGGGTATTGAATTTATGCTTTCTGCTACTGTATTTGTGAATGAAAATGGTATTTTCAACGATGACCTGTACGAATATGAGGATATTGGTATCCCCTTTTTGGCAGCTTTGGGGAGGGCAGTGTACGCCTATGAGCGCAGTCGCATCAACCGTGTAATCAATAAAATCTAACCCTGTGAAAATAACAACTATAGAATTTTATGAGGCCCGATTGGCCCTAAAGGAACCCTTTGTAACCGCTTTGGGCGCCCGGGAATACTCGGATCACCTATTTGTCCGAATATTTGCAGACAATGGGCTCTTTGGCTGGGGAGAATGTACTCCTTCATTGGCCATCAACGGTGAAACGGTGGGTACTTGCCTGGCCCTGGCCCCCTTGCTTTCCAAGGCACTTATTGGAAAGTCGCCTGAGGCACACTCACAGATTTTTGAACAAATGAATCAGGTGATATACGGCAATACAAGTCTCAAATCAGCCATTGATATTGCCTGTTATGACCTGGCCTCTAAAGCTGCGGGTATGCCCCTGTATAAGTACCTGGGAGCAACTGTCCAAAAGAAAATTTATACAGATTATACCGTAAGTATTGGTGAGATCAGCAACATGGTAGCAGCGGCCAGAAAGATCAAGAAAAATGGGTTTCCCATTATAAAGGTCAAATTGGGGAAAGATGGAAACAAAGATGTGGCGCGTATCAAAGCCATTAGAAAAGCCGTTGGCAAGGAACTTAAGATCCGCATTGATGCCAATCAGGGTTGGGAGATACCTGAAGCAATTGATACCCTGAAGAAACTGGCCCCTTACAATATTGAATACTGTGAGGAGCCTATTAACAGGCACCTTTCCCATCGATTGAATGCGCTGAAAAGCCAAAGTCCTATAGCCATCATGGCAGATGAATCTCTTTGCAATCACTTTGATGCTCAGATGTTGGCGACGGAGAAGCATTGCGACGCCTTTAACATCAAACTCGGAAAGTCCGGAGGGCTTTTTGAGGCACAGCGAATCCTCACCATTGCCGACCGGCATACACTGCCTGTACAGGTGGGTGGTTTTGTTGAGTCGAAGATTGTCTTTACTGCGAATTGTCACCTGGCCCATACCTCTGAATGGGTACGGTATTTTGACTGTGACAGTCCGCTTTTCCACCGTAAAGACCCCATTGTTGGTGGGATGCAATACCTAAAAGATGGGGAAATAAAACTGCCAGAGCGTCCTGGGCTGGGACTGGTAGTAGAAGATCAATTTTTACGCTCGTGTAAAAGCCTGGTCATCGACTAAGAAGCCAAGCCTGTTTTTTACAAGCCATTAAGGTTGATGAGACCTATCATTTACCTGATAGACAAAGATGGTGTCTATTTTTTTTGTAACTTGTAACATCGTGTCAATTCATGATTTAAAGTAATGATTTCTATTAATTTAACAGAGGTGAATCACCGGATGCAGATCGCGGCGTTTATCCGAAGGAAGATGCGTAGTAACGGCATTAGTAAAAGTGAAATTATTTCCGCCACGAACCTGAGTAAAACGGCCGTATCAAGTGTCTTGGATGTGCGTGAGACGGAAAAGGACTATAAGTTCGGTACCCTTATAAAGGTGCTAAATTTTCTAAAGATAGGCTTATTTGTCGGAACTGATCTGCAAGACAATTCCAAGGTGCTTTCGTTGTTCAATAGCCCTGATAATAATTGGTAGTTCCCCGAAATAGTTTCGTTAAATATACTATATTTGGCCTAGATTTGACAAGATGAAATTATTCAGGTTTGCTTTTTTCTGCCTTCTTTTTTCGGTGACTATTTCGTCACGTGCTCAGGAAACCTTGCCCATTTATACGGATTACCTTAGTGACAACGTTTATCTAGTACATCCTGCTGCTGCCGGTATTGGCAATTGCGGCAAGCTCCGGTTAACTGCTCGCAATCAGTGGAGTGGTATACCCGATGCACCCAGTCTTCAGACGCTCAGTATACATAACCGTATCGGTTTGAATGCCGGTGCCGGGCTCATTATGTTCAACGACAAGAATGGCTATCATTCTCAGCAGGGGTTACAGGCCACCTATACCTACCATATTGATTTGGCACAGCGAGACGAGGTCAACCAGTTTTCTTTCGGCTTGTCTTTGATGGCGGTTACCAACAGTGTGGACGAAAGCTCCTTTATTATAGAAGACCCGGTAATTTCTCAGATTATCAAAAGTGAGAACTATTTCAACGCAGATATTGGAATGGCTTATCACCGGGGCGGTTTCTTCTCCTATCTAACGATCAAGAATGTCATGTTAAGTGCCCGTACCTTGTACAGTGATAGCTACGAATCCTTAAATTTGAGAAGGTATTTACTAAGTATGGGCTATTATTACGGTGTTGGGAAAAGCTTCCAGTTTGAACCTTCTATCATGGCCCAAACCATTGAGTTGACCGGGGAGAAGTTTGTTGATTTCACCCTAAAAGTATATAAGGATATTCCCCATGCACAACTGTGGGCCGCTTGTTCGTACAGGCGTGGTTTCGACAATCCTTCCTTTCAGGATATATCTTATTTTACGCCCATTTTGGGGGTCAATTATAAAAAATTTATGGTTTCGTATACCTATACCAAACAACAGGGAGATATCCTTTTTGATTCCACAGGCTACCATCAGATTTCTTTGGGATTCAACTTTCTATGCCGTACGCCGAGAAGAAATGGCTGTCCCAATATCAACAGTGCCTTTTAGACAGCCCGAACAACCAACTATGTTAACCTACCTACTAACCTTATGATTATAAAAGAACTCAGGGGCATCAAACCTAGTTTTGGAAAGGACTGTTTTATTGCTGAGAATGCGGTGATCATTGGGCAAGTTACCATGGGAGATCAGTGTAGTATTTGGTACCATACCGTGCTCAGGGGGGATGTTCACTATATCAACATTGGGAACAAGGTAAATATTCAGGATGGAGCAGTTGTACATGCTACCTACCAAAAATCACCCACCAACATAGGCAACAGTGTTTCCATCGGCCACAATGCCCTGATACACGGGTGTACCATCCACGACCATGTACTCATTGGTATGGGGGCCATTGTGATGGACGACTGTGTGGTGGAAAGTCATTCAATCATTGCCGCTGGAGCCGTGCTTACACAGGGAACC
>JASMME010000170.1 GCA_030748365.1 Lutibacter sp. | reverse complement strand
ATCGAAGGAATCATCTAGGTCTTCAAAGCAGGTAAAAGTAGCCAAGCTGATGGCTGGAATAGCATCTTTTATTCCTTCCGAATAGCCTTTTTCGACCACAAAATCCACCGGGTGCTTTTTAAAAGCCTCGAGCAGGGTCTCCACATAATGGCGGTGTTCTGCCTTAAATTGTTGTCCGTAAATGGCTACTTTTACACTCATATATGTAGGTATTTTTGAAGGTAATCAGACCGTTCTTTTAGCGCTTCCAGCAAGCTGTTCTCAGTGCGGTTCGACAGTACCCTGTAATCACGGCTCTGGAATGACCGGATGGTGTCGTCTAGGTTGGCAGTGTCTAACTTAACGGTTATGGTAACAGACTGTTCGGTCATTTTAGAAACAAATAGTCCTAAGACCTTTCCGCTGTTGGCGCTTACCAGCTCGCAAACTTCTTGTGCAGCTGTGTGGTTGCCTTTCTTTTCCAGTAGGAGCACTTTGCCCTTGTGCTGAAAAAAGGGCATTTCACGTCCTGTTTGCAGTACCGTCAACAGTTCCAGGTAGCCCAGGTAGTTCTTTTGATCGTCTACAACGGGTAGCAAAGAACTGCCGTTTAGGGAAAAATGACCTAAGATTTCCAAAAAAGTATCCCCTGGTTGGGCGGCAAATGATTCAATCAGGTACCCACAGTCGCCAAGGCAGCCTTCTTTGCAATCGGCTCCGGGAACGTCCGTTTCTGCAATAAGGCCTTTAAACGTGCCATTATCAACGATCGGAAAATGACTGAAGCGAACCCTGTCAAAAAAAGCCCGTGCCTCGCTAAAGGTGGTATCCAGGCAAAAGGGTTTGCATTCGTTCGATATGGAGGCTTGTGTTTCCATAGGGTAGATTGAAGGTACAAATTAATCAAAAATAAAACCAAAAACAGGTTCTTAGTTTGTAAATTTGTCGCAAATTGACGTAAAAAGTGGATGATATGATCAAACTAAGCGTAAATGTTAACAAGATAGCCACCCTGAGAAACGCCCGTGGTGCTGACTTTCCCAATGTTGTTTCGGTAGCCAAAGACCTACAGGATTACGGGGCTGACGGTATTACCATCCATCCGCGACCAGACGAACGCCATATCCGCTACCAGGATGCCTTTGATTTAAAAGACATAGTACATACGGAGTTCAATATAGAAGGCAACCCCATCCCTCAATTTGTAGACCTGGTACTCGCTGTAAAACCTACCCAGGTGACCCTGGTTCCTGATGCGGCAGATGCCATTACCTCCAATGCAGGTTGGGATACGATTGCCCATCAATCCTTCCTGAAGGAAGTGGTGACTGAGTTTAAGTTAAACGGAATACGAACCGCTATTTTTATGGATCCTGATTTGTCAAAAATAGCAGCGGCTAAGTCTACTGGTACCGACAGGATTGAGTTATACACAGAACAATTTGCGGCCCGTTATGCTAGGGGAGACCGCTCAGCCATCAACCCCTACAAAGAAAGTGCCCAATTGGCTGCCGAGTTGGGCATGGGTATCAATGCCGGTCATGACCTGAGCCTAGACAATATCCAGTTCTTTGCGGAAGAAGTTCCCTACCTTCAGGAAGTTTCCATCGGCCATGCACTGGTCGCCGAATCCCTGTATCTCGGTTTTGAGAATGTGGTAAATAGCTACCGATATAAACTAAACCGTACATCCAGCATATGAAACCCTTGCATTCCGTAATTCTGGGAGAGGGGCCTCCGCTGCTTATCCTGCACGGTTACCTGGGTATGGGCGACAACTGGCGAACGTTGGGAAAGCGCTTTGCAGAAAGCTTTCAGGTGCACCTGATTGACCAGCGAAACCACGGGCGCAGTTTTCATTCCGAGGCCTTTGATTATGAATTGTTGGTCGACGACCTGTTGAACTATATGAGTTTTCACCAGCTTTCACAAGTGCATTTACTCGGCCATTCCATGGGCGGAAAGGTGGCCATGTTGCTGGCAGTTAGTCATCCGGAAAAGGTGCGGAAACTGGTGGTGGCCGACATCGCTCCCAAATACTATCCGCCGCATCACCAACAAATTTTGTCTGCCCTGAATGCCGTAGATTTTTCCATACACAACAGTCGGCAAAAGGTAGAAGAGCTGTTGAAAACATATATTGAGGAGGCCGGTGTTCGGCAATTCCTCTTAAAGAATGTTTACCGAAAAACCTGGGAAACACTCGCCTTCAGATTTCACCTACAAAGCTTGACGACTCATTATAACGAGGTGGGCACCCCCCTCCCTTCGTTTAGCCATTTTGACGGGGACACCCTCTTTTTAAAAGGGGCGCATTCCACCTATATACTGGCCGATGACCAGGCCCTGATCGAGGCCCACTTTTCAAAGGCAGTGCTGCGTACCATTTCCAGGGCCGGGCATTGGTTACACGCTGAAAATCCAGCACAGTTTTTTCAGGAGGTGTCGTCTTTTCTATCTGAAGGGTGTGTGTCTGGCTGTTAAGCACCCTGCTGAGATGATTCCTGGCGGCCTTTCTTTTTTGGTAAATTTACGCACAGACAAATTCGGGCATATTAAATCCTTGCTAAGTGGTTAAAAAATAGTATTTTTGCAGCCGAATTTTTAATGATTTAAGTTAACAGCGTTTACAATGAATATTACAAGGGAAAATACGGATGCACTGAATGCCGTGGTAAAGGTAGAAATCTCAGCGACTGATTACCGTGAAAAAGTGGACAAAGTCTTGACTGATTACCGCAAAAAAGCCAATATACCTGGATTTAGAAAGGGGCATATTCCCATGGGGATGATCAAAAAGCAGTATGGGAAATCAATCATGATTGATGAGGTGAACAAGTTATTGCAGACCTCCTTAAACGACTATCTGATAGCTGAAAAACTCGATATTTTGGGAAATCCCTTGCCCAAGGTTCAGGAAGATTTTGACTGGGAAACTGAAGACTATTGCTTTGAGTTTGAGCTGGGGCTTTCCCCGGTGTTTGAGGTAAAGCTCGATGCCAAAAAGAAGGTGACCCGCTATGATATTGTAGTGGATGAGGCCCTGTTGGACAAAGAAGTGGAAAACCTACAGAAACGCTATGGAAAATTACTTAGTAAGGACGAAGTAGCCGAAGGGGTTAGTATGGTAGCCACCTTTGCCAATGAAGAAAAAGAAATTGAAAAGAAATCGACGGTTGCCCTGGACCAGTTCAAAGGCAAGAGCAACCTAAAAAAATTAACTGGCCAAAAAGTGGGCGCTGTACTTTCGCTCAGCACCAAAGGCCTGTTTGTGGACGATCACACCCTGATGGATGTGTTGGGTATGGGACATGAAGAAGTTCAGGGACTCAAGATACCCCTCACGATGACCATAGAAGAGATCAATATGACCGAGCCTGCAGAGATCAATCAAGAACTTTTCGATAAACTGTTCGGTCCTGGAAATGTCAGCTCAGAAGCTGAATTGCGCGAGAAGATCAAAGCAGATGCCGCACAGCAATTCCAGTCACAGGCCGATCAGCATTTGCTAAATGCTGTAACAGAATACCTGGTTGACAATACCCGTTTTGACCTGCCGGCAGATTTTCTAAAAAGATGGATCGCTGTATCAGGAGAGAAAACCATGAGTCCTGAACAAGCCCTGGAAGAATACGAAAAATCTGAAAAAGGATTGCGTTATCAACTGATTGAAGGAAAGATCATGAAGGAACACAATTTACAGGTTAATTTCGAGGAGCTACAAGCCTTCGCCCGGGAATTTGTCAAGGCACAAATGGCCCAGTACGGTCAGCTCGATCCAGATGAAAAGACCCTGGATGACATCGTACAGCGTGTGATGAGCAATGAACAAGAAGTCAAACGTATGCAAGAGCAGTTGGTCAGTAAAAA
>JASMME010000016.1 GCA_030748365.1 Lutibacter sp. | reverse complement strand
TAGAAGTTGTTTAGAAGTTGTTTAGAAGTTGTTTGCTGTTTCTGTATGTTACTGATGCTGTTAGAAGTTAAGGGAAGTTTTAGAAATTAAGGTACAAAGAAGAAACTGAAGAAACTGTTGAAAAGACCGCTGTAATCGAAGAAGTCTCAGCACCCGCAGTCGTCCCCGAAGCTGAGGTCCCTACTGAAGAAACTGCAGAGATACCTACCGAAGTGGAGGAAGTTCCTGTCAATGCTACGGAAGACGCAAAAGCCCCTGCAAATTTTGAGCAACAAGAAAAAGCCATTACCGAAATTGAGGATAAGGTTGCTGAAATTTCAGAAGAGGGAACGCGAGAGACCCTTGAGATGGTTGATTATAGCCAGTTTTCCTTGGAAGCCTTGGTAGAAGCCTTGTCTGCCCTGGTTAAGGAACATCCTGTTCAAAGTATCTCCGCCCATGTGAATAAAATCAAAAGCACCTTCAATGTACAGTTTGGGAGCTTATTAAAAAAAGAAAAAGAGGCTTTTCTGGAGGCAGGTGGTAATGTCGTTGATTTTCAGTATAAAAACCCTATAAAGGTCACGTATAACAGCATCCTCTACGACTATAAGATCAAGCGCAATGAATTTTTCGAAAACCAGCAAAAAGAGCTGCAAGCTAACTTAGCAGTGAAGTTGGAGGTGATTGAAGCGCTCAAACACCTGGTCGATACCGCTCATGGTAGTGAGATGTACAAGCATTTCAAAGAACTTCAGGATCGGTGGCAGGCTGCGGGTGCTATTCCTAGGACAAAGTACAAGGATGTCTGGCGAACTTACCACCATCACGTAGAACGTTTTTACGATTTGTTGCATTTGAGCAATGACTTGAGAGACCTTGATTTTAAGCACAACCTTGAAGAAAAATTAAAGTTGGTTGACAAGGCAGAGGCCTTGGCAGAAATGGGAGATGTCAATAAGGCTTTTAAGGGATTGCAGGAACTTCACAAATTGTGGAAGGAGGAAATTGGTCCCGTTGCGCGTGAACACCGTGAGTCGGTATGGAACCGGTTCAGTGCAGCCACCAAAAAGATACACGATAAGAGGCACCTACATTTTAAGGATATAAAATCGTCTCTCGAAGCAAATATTCCCAAGAAACTGTCTGTCATCGCAGAGATTGACGCCTATGATACTACGGGTAACAAGTCCCGGTCAGCTTGGCAAAAAAGTATTCAGGAGGTGCAGGCATTGCGGGAGAAGTTTTTTGCCATTGGTCAGGTCCCAAGGGCTAAGAATGATGAAATCTGGGAAAAGTTTAAAGTGGCTACCAAAAAGTTTAACAGTGCCAAAAACAGGTTCTTTAAAGACATTAAGAAGGAACAACTCGACAATTTAAACAAGAAGAGGGCCTTGGTTGAACAGGCTGCTTCCCTGAAGGATAGTGAAGATTGGGACAGCACTACGGAATGTATGAAAAAGATTCAGGCTGATTGGAAAAAGATTGGCCATGTCCCCAGAAAGTTTTCAGATAAATTGTGGAAAGAGTTCAAGGAGGCTTGTAATTATTATTTTGACCGTTTGCACAAAGAACAGGACAAGGGAAATGCGGAACAATTCGAGGTTTTACAAGATAAAAAAGCGCTGCTAAAAGAAATCAAGCAGGTCTTTGATGATCAAAAGGAGCTAGCCGAAGACCAGCTCAAAGGATATATCCAACAATGGAACGAACTAGGAGCCTTACCATCTGGAATGCGTCATGTAGATGTTAAATTCAACAAGTTAATTGATAAAATTGCAGCCCTTAGTTCGTTTGATAAAAAGAAGTTGGAAATGATTAAGTTCCAAAACCTGGTCGGTAGTTATGTGGCCCAGAAGAACTACCGAAAACTAGACAGCGAAAAACTATTTGTTAGAAAAAAGATGGATGAATCCATCAAGGAAATCCAACAATTAGAAAACAATATTGGTTTTATTTCCAATGTTTCCGACGACAATCCACTGCTCGAGAATGTCAGAAGTCAAATAGCTATTTGTAAAGAGAGGCTATCCCTCTGGAAATCAAAGATAGACTACCTAAAACGCCTGGAAATTTCCTAAGGAATTTTGTGATCTTCAATCACCTGAATGTCTCGGTATTTACAGCAGTCATGTAGGCTTTGGTAAGCCTCTTTATCTGCTTTTATCGGGTGTGTATCATGTCCTGCCCTGGCCATTTGCTGTTGAATTCCAAGGGTGTCTATCTTCCGTCCGTCAAAAATCAGTGAGAGTTGGTGGGTTTCAATACTCCAAAGGGCGAATTTCACCCCCTTGGTTCTATAGGCAGTACTTTCAATACGATCCTTACACATTTCGCAGATACCTTTCACCTCGATGGTGGCCCGGGTTTTCTTTATATTTTTTTGTGCGTGGACAGTGAGGCTTAATAGCAGCATACTGCCAATTATGATTGCTCGTTTCATATGATATTGTTATTTAATGGTTGTTATATCTATTTTAATTGTTTTAATACTAAGGCATGTTAAAACGAATGCCTGTATAATACATGGCTCCAAGTACCGGTCCGTATACGATGCTGGTATCGAAGTAATTTCCAAAGGGGTTGTCAGCGCCCAACACGGGGTTTTCTTGTCGGTGGTTTGTCATATTTTCTCCGCCAACATACCATTCAAATCTTTCTGAAAATACCCGGGTGATTTGCGCATTGACACTGCCGTATCCCTTGGAATATGTTGGCAGTCTATAAGGATTGTTGTACACGTTTGTGTCAGGTAAACGTTGTTTTCCCAACCATTTATAGGTGGTGTCAAATTTCCAAAGCCCCCCCTTTTCTTCCACTGGGGTTGTATACGCAAGGTTTGTAAAGAATCGGTTGCTGGCTTGTAGGGGTTTGTGCAAATAGCCACTGGTATAAGCAGTATGCACATCATAGTACTTATATGAAGTGCGTAATGAGGCGTTCTTGAAAGGTGCATATTGCAAGACGATCTGAAAACTCTTGGCATTACTTTTATGACTTACATTGTAAAAAGAAATACTTTCAGGGTTTTCCCAGTCAACCACTACTTGGTTGACGAAATCTGTTTGGTAGTAATCAATGGTTAATTCGCCCCTTTTACCGAATAATCTAAACCTTTGCTGAAACGAAGCACCGTAATTCCAGGCAGTCTCGGGGTTTAACCCATAAACAGGCCCGCCTGTTTCCTGTACCCGTATTTCCCTGTTGCTTCCGAAGAGCGCCTGATTTTCAGCAAAGATGTTGGCAGTTCTTCGCCCCCTTCCCACAGAAGTCTTTAAGACCCCGTTTTCCCAGGGTACATAACGCAGGTGAAGTCTGGGGGTTATAAAACCACCCAGTGTATTATGACTGTCTGCACGAATTCCTAGGGTGGCACTGAAGTTTGAAAGGTTGTCGAACGCATATTCAAAAAAGGCCCCGATAAATCTTTCTGTTCTGTTGTACGGTTGCTCAACTACCAGTTCCTCAAACCGGTCATAGCCCGCATTGATTCCTGTTGAAAATGTATGCCGGGTGTCGGAGATGATAGATTTAAAAGCAAATTTTGTATAGGCATTAGTATGCCTAATATCGTAGGTTTTCAAACCGAAGTAAGACGATTGTCTGTGGTGGCTGTAGCTGCTTTGCAGGCCGATACTTTGGTAGGGCGTTTCCGGAAACACATAGCCCAGCTTGCTGACAAGTTCATAGCGCCGGGTGTCAATTTCGCTGCCCCAATACTGTGTTGTACCCCTGTGAACGTCAGGATCAAAGTCTGTGGAACCGGTCTGTTTGGCATCGTTTACAAATCGCAGGTCGATCAAACTGATCCAGCCTTTCTGAGTATCTGTATATTGCCATCGGTGCATCAGGTTGAGTTGTGTTGACAGGGGAGCGTCCAGAAAGTTATCTTCGTTGTTGTCTATTTTATTGTTGCGTATATTGCCGTGAACATATAAGCCGGTGGCCCATTGTTGGTTCAACAACCTATTGATATGTAGGTTTAATTCACGGCGTCCGTTCAGGTTACTAAAAGCATTTACAAACAGTCTTTTATCGCTCGCAGGTTTTACCAGCTCTGCATTGATTTGTCCTGAGATGCTTTCAAAACCGTTCACCACACTGCCGGCTCCTTTTGTAATTTGGATACTTTCTACCCAGGTACCGGGTATAAAGCTCAGGCCATAGGCTTGGGAAGCCCCACGAATACTTGGAATATTTTCTTGTACGATGAGTAAATAGGGGCTTTTTAATCCAAGCATTTTGATCTGTTTGCTGCCCGTTAGGGCATCTGCAAAGTGTACATCTATAGATGGGCTTGTTTCAAAGCTCTCCGCCAGGTTACAACAGGCAGCTTTGAGCAATTCAGACCGGCTGATAGACAAGATGTTTTTTGTGACCAAGTGAGATCGAAAAGCTGTTTTCTGTTCACTGGCAATGATTACTTCATCCAGTTCGTTGAGCGATTTTAGGGTGTGTGTAAATGGCCTATTATTCTGAATATCCAGGGTGTCCTTTTTATAGGCAATATGACTGATGACCAGCCTAGATCGGTCTTTGTCATAGGGTATTTTAAAGGAACCGTCTTCCAATGAAGTGGTGCCAATAGCTGACTCTAGCCAATAAACACTCACCCCCATAACGGGGCCTTCTTTATCGGAAATCGTTCCTTTTAGGAATTCCTGTGCAAAGATGCTCAGGGGGAATAGCAAGACGCTGATTAATATTTTTTTCATGGGTAATTTTTAATGATTCGACGTACTGATTACAGAAATATTATCTGAATAAGTTGTTGGGGCAATGGGCCCAGGATCGGGTTTAAACCCGGTCAAATCAAATCAAAAAGGTTTGGTACAGTGTACACCGGTCTTTTACGATTACCGGAAGGGTAGGGGGCATGAAAGTCTCCCTTGAAGTACGGGCGTGGTATACCGCCTGGTATTGGGCGATTTGTCCGTGAAAAGCGGCTTGTTTTTTCTTAGTGATTTTAAGGGTCGCTGGCAGTTCAGACCTTTCGAGTTCCTTATACACAGCGGTACTCTTACAACAAGCTTGTTTGGAGAATTGCAACCTGCTCTGATCGGTATTGGCCGCCTCAGAGCAACAATCATCCAGCGTATCGACGTGGGTAAAATTCAAACCCACTTCCACACAACAGCTCTCACCGATGCCCATCGAAAAACCCGACAGCAGTATGACAAGTGATAGGCTGGTAGCAACGATTTTTTTTAGGGAGTTTTTCATCTCACAGCAAAAGTACAAAATTAACGACAGATTACCTACGAATGGTCTACCTTTAAACGGGCTGTTGCCAAGACCGTTTCGTCAGAGAAGCGACCCGTCAGGTATTTATGGTATCCGGTGATGGCAATCATGGCGGCGTTGTCGGTGGTATAGGCGAATGGTGGAACATAGGTAGTCCATCCAAGGTCTTGCTCGCAGGCTTTCAACCGTTCCCTAATCTGTGAATTGGCACTGACTCCTCCTGCAATGGCCACGTGTTTGATTTTCGTTGACTTGGCAGCCTTTTCAAGTTTTTCAAAGAGAATATCTGTGAGGGTTTGTTGTATAGAGGCACATAGGTCGTGAAGGTGCTCCTTGATAAAATTCGGATGCTGCCGCACCTTTTTTTGTATAAAATATAAGATGGCGGTCTTTAAGCCACTAAAACTGTAGTCCAAGTCCCCAACTTTTGGTCTGGGAAAAGCAAAGGCCCTTGCATCTCCTAGCCG
Source organism: Lutibacter sp. (assembly GCA_030748365.1). Taxonomy (GTDB): domain Bacteria; phylum Bacteroidota; class Bacteroidia; order Flavobacteriales; family Flavobacteriaceae; genus Lutibacter. Next base: position 7,204 of record JASMME010000016.1, on the reverse strand, counting down.
TGCGTATTGGTCAATCAATGGTCCGCCAGGATAAGGCAATCCGAGAATTTTAGCAGATTTATCAAAAGCCTCTCCCACGGCATCATCCAGTGTTTCCCCAAGTACTTCCATGGTAAAATAGTCCGATACCTTGACAATTTGGGTATGTCCCCCACTGATGGTCAGGCACAAAAAAGGGAAGGGCGGTGGCTGTTGGCGCTCATCGTCAATGAAATGTGCCAGTACATGTGCCTGCATATGGTTTACAGCGATCAAGGGAATGTTCAGTGCCAGTGCCAGTGACTTGGCGAAAGAAGTTCCTACCAAGAGTGATCCCATCAATCCGGGGCCGCGTGTAAAAGCTATGGCACTTAAGTCTTTTTTGTCGATATTTGCCTGTTGGATGGCCTGTTGGACGACTGGAACAATGTGTTGTTGGTGTGCCCGTGATGCGAGTTCTGGAACCACCCCGCCGTATTTGGCGTGGATTTCCTGGTTGGCAATGATGTTTGAAAGGATCTTCCCGTTGCAAAGGACGGCAGCGCTGGTGTCATCGCAGGATGATTCGATACCGAGAATGTAAGTGGCCTGAGGTCTGTGCATTGAACAGTAAAAAAAGGCATGATTATTGCCTATTGATAGTGCAAATTTATAGCTTATCAGACGAATAAAAAAAATACTTGTCAGAATTTCCTTGTTCTCCTTGTTGTTCTTGGTGCTGATAAGTGTGTTGCTCTCCATACCCAGTCTACAGACACGCCTGGGTAAGGCTGCCACCAATTACCTGTCTAGGACTTTTGAGGTTGAGGTAGCGGTAGCAGCAGTGGACTGTTCGTTTTTAGGAACGGTTCAGTTAAATGATGTGCTGATCAAAGACCACCACGCAGATACCCTTATCTATGTAGGCAAGCTGAAAACCGATGTTTTGAGCTATAGAAATATCTTAAACAACGAATTAACATTCGGACGGGTTTCCCTACACAATTTTGTGTTGAATATCAAAAAATACCCCCATGAAAACACCGATGCACTCGCGGTTTTTGTGGATAAGTTTTCCGTAAATCGCCCCAAGCGTTCCACTTCTTTTTTACTGGATGCTTCCAGGTTGTCGCTCCGTAATGGAAACCTTGAGATCGATGATTTAAACTTTCCAGCCAAACGCCCTATATCTTTTAAGAATATCCATGGAACGGTCAATAACTTCAGGATTGATGGTTCCGAAGTATACGCCCAGATCCAACAGGTCGGTTTTCTTGACCATCACGGTGTTCAGGTGACAGATTTTAGCAGTGATTTTACTTATACAAGGTCGTTTATGAACTTTCAGAATGCCATTCTGAAAACCCCCACTTCCACAGTGCTTGCCTCTGTGAGGTTCGATTACAACCCTGAAGAACGGGCCGATTTTAGCAACAAGGCCAATATCAATGCCAGGATTGAAAAAGCCTCACTATCCCTATCTGATTTGCAGCAATACAATCCTGCAATAGGGACGGATGGCCGCCTTTATCTTACCGCTGAACTCAGCGGTGTATTGAATGACCTGGTCTTTAAGAAATTTCACCTGACTGCTGGTCACCATACGCTTGTCGATGCCAATCTCCACTTACAAAATGCCTTCAATACAAAGAAAGGAACGGTAGCCAAGGCCAACATTGCCCATCTGACGACCGATTACCCATTTCTCGAAAATCTGATGCCAGGGGCATTGGGGGCAACCCTCCCGGGCTATCTACAAACGATTGGTAAATTAACCATGACAGGGGAGGTATTGCTGTCAAAAGAGCAGATAGAAGCAACCCTACGGCTAAAGACCCTTATTGGAAATATGACTGGTAAATTGCGACTCAATGACCTTGGCGATCCGGAGGGTCCTTCTTACCAAGGAACGCTGACTTTTAAAGACTTGGCATTGGGTAGTATAGCAACAGATAAAGCCTTCGGTAACAGTAGCTTTCAAATGTCTATTGATGGAAAGGGCCTCGATTTGAGGCGGGCTAACACCGCTTTCCAGGGGGAGATCTCAAGTTTGCAATACCGGCAGTACACCTACCGTGATATCAGCTTGCAAGGAAGTATAAAAGACGCCTATTGTAAGGGAATGTTGGAAGTCAACGATCCCAATGTCAAATTGAACCTTTCTATGCAGGCTGATCTTTCCAGGGAACAACAGACTTATAAGGCAACGGCCCTGGTTGATTATTTAGACTTAAAGGCCGTTAGGTTGGTGGAAAGAGACAGTATCTCAAACCTCAAAGGAGAGGTGCAGCTCTATCTGACTGGTCAGGGTATAGATGGACTGTCTGGGACGGTTCACTGCAAAAACACCTTGTACTCCAATCTCAAAGAGGATTTCTTTTTTAAAGACCTTAGCATTGTGTCAGATTTTGAAAATGGCCTCAGGGATATCAGTATCCGCTCCTCCGATATTATTGAAGGAAATGTCCGTGGAAATTTCAAGTTTGACGAGTTGTTAGCACTGACGAAAAATTCCCTAGGAAAAATGTATTCTAATTACCGGGAAATCAACGTTTCTCCTGCGCAGGAAATCCATTTCCGCTTTAAGATTTTTAACAAGATTGTTGAGGTGTTTTTCCCGGGTGTACACCTGGCGGCCAATACCTTTATACAGGGAACAATAAATCCAGATGAAAAGTTGTTTAGGCTAACAGTCAAATCACCAGAGATACACATAGATGATAACCATATCGATCAGCTCAACCTTCAGGTTGACACCCGAAACCCCCTGTTCAACAGTCAGCTTACCATTGATCGAATCGGCACCAACCATTACGATATATCAAAATTTAATATGGTAAATATCAGCTTGAATGATACCCTGTTTTTTAAGACTGAATTCCTTGGTGGAAAGGCTGAAACAGCCAATTACGACCTCTCTTTTTATCATACACTAACAGACGATCATACATCGGTGCTGGGCTTTCAGCCTTCCAATATTGCCTTTAAAAACAATCGATGGGAAATCGATGCTTCACTGAAATCGACCAATAGGATTGTGTATGACAGTCGGTCAGGCCGCTATGAGATTGGCCCTTTTCTGATTGGGTCCAACGATCAGGAAATCGCCTTTTCAGGCGTCGTGAATGATAGCTTGTCTACAGACATGGCATTGGAATTTAAGGCGGTAAAATTGGAGGACATCAGCCCGGAAATTGACAAGCTTCAGTTGGAAGGACTCTTAAATGGTAAGCTACGCTATACCCAATCTGGTCATCAGCGCAAGCCTGCCGCCAATATAAACATCAACAACCTAAGAGTTAACGGCTTGTATCAGGGAGACCTTACAATGGGCATAGAAGGTATGAACTCGTTGATGAATTACCAATTACGTACCTCCTTGCGAAAAGACGGTCACATCACTTTTTCTACGGTGGGAGAACTCGATGTGGGGCCTAGCAAGCCCCTGCTGGATGTTATTGTGGATTTTGACGAATTTGACATCGCAGGATTTAGCCCTTTGGGCGGCAATGTGGCCAGTCATATTCGCGGCGATCTCTACGGAAATGTCAATCTAACCGGTTTGTTGAGCAACCCTGCGATGACAGGCGACCTTTTTCTCGACAAAGCCGGCTTGTTTCTTCCCTACCTAAATGTTGACTATCAAATGGATGGCACAACGATTGTTGCGCTAGACAATCAGGTTATTACCTTTGAGGATGTTACCCTCAGAGACAGGAAACACGGTTCAAGGGGGCATCTTACAGGTACTTTGAGGCATGATTATTTCAAAGACTGGTATTTGGACTTGGCCCTTGACTCTGAAAACCTGTTGGTTTTAGATACCCAACAGCAAGAGAACGCAAGCTATTTTGGAACCGGTTTTTTGCAAGGCATTGTTACGCTCACCGGCCCCACAGATAAGTTGTTGATTGATCTTGCCGGGAAGACCAACAAGGGTACGCATTTTGTCATTCCTGTCAGGGAAGTAAAGACGGCAGAAGATTCCCAGCTCATCCGTTTTGTCGATCGTAAAAACCCAGGCAATGATCAAAAGAATAGAAACGAATTTATTGCTAAAAAATTAAAGGGTGTCAGGGTCAACCTCGACCTGGAGGTTACCAAAGAAGCCACCTTTGAAATGACCCTTGACCAAGCTACAGGAAGTGCCCTGAAAGGAACTGGCACAGGAAATATACAGGTACAGCTCGATACGAAGGACCGCTTTGATATGTACGGCGATTTTACCGTAGACAACGGGGTATATAATTTTAGGTACGGAGGCTTTATCAACAAACCCTTTACCGTTCAAAAAGGGGGGAGTATTTCCTGGAGTGGAGATCCCTTTACCGCGTTAATAGATATTGAAACTGTGTACAGGGTCTCTGCCAACCCCAAGCCCCTGCTGGAGAATATAGCCATTAGCAGAAAAATCCCCATTGACCTAATTGCCCGTTTTTCTGGGGAATTGTTCAGCTCCCAACGTGATTTTGACATTAAAATTCCCAATGCCAATTCGATGGTTGCTTCGGAGTTGGCCTTTAAACTAAATGACAATAATGCTGCCAAAACAAGTCAGTTTGTATCCTTGCTGGCCTCCGGTGCCTTTTACAATGAGAACAACCTCAGTGTAAATACCCGTGGCCTGGCCTACGGTACCACGGCAGACCTGGTTTCAAATGCCTTTGATAATATTTTTAACAAGGGAGACAATCGCTTTAAATTTAAGCCTGTGTATACGGTAGGAGAACAGGATGTCATACAGCAGACAAGTATTGATGACCAGTTCGCCATAGACCTTGATTACCAGGTGAACGACCGGATCTTAATCAATGGCAGGGTAGGAGTACCCATTCGTTCCAAAGAACAGTCCACTGTAATTGGTGAGGTTAATTTCGAATTCCTGTTGAACCCCCAGGGCACCTTTCGCTCTACCATGTTCAACCGCCAGAACGAGATTCAGTATACCCATGAGTCAGAAGGCTATACCCAGGGGCTGGGTCTCAGCTATCAAATAGATTTTGATACCGGCGGCGAATTGTTTCGGAAATTGGGCTTTACAAAGCGCAGAGAAAAAACATCTCAAAACTTAAATGACATCAATAATTAATAATACATTACAAAGTAAATTAGATTATGAGTAAACCAACATTGGTCATTCTTGCAGCAGGCGTTGGCAGCAGGTATGGCGGTCTAAAACAACTAGACACTTTTTCCGCACAGGGCGATACCATTTTAGACTTTTCCATTTACGATGCCATACAGGCCGGTTTTGGAAAAGTAGTATTTGTCATTAGGAAAGAGATCGAAACAGATTTTAAACTTTTTTTCGATCAAAGACTTCGGGGAAAAATTGCTGTTGAGTACGTTTTCCAGGAAGTAGATTATATTCCCGAACCGTACAAAGGTCAGGGCAGGGAGAAGCCTTGGGGAACGGGCCATGCCCTATTGATGGCCAAGGAAGTGGTTCAGGAAAATTTTGCGGTAATCAATGCTGATGATTTTTATGGCAGGGCCGCTTTTAAAGGCTTGGCTGATGCTTTGACAAAAACCGATTGCACAAAAAATGATTTTTATATGATGGGTTATGTCCTCAAAAATACCCTTTCGCCCCATGGATTTGTCTCCCGGGGAGAATCTCAGGTAAATGCAGCGGGATATTTGACCGGGATTACAGAGCGTACACATATCGAAAGAATTGACGGCCTGCTTAGTTATAAGGATCAGGGAGGTAATTTTGTCCCGATAGCTGAGGACACCATTGTGTCGATGAACTGTTTTGGCTTTAGGCCGCAGTTTTTTGATTTTCTGGCTTCCCTGTTTGATACCTTTCTGGCCGCAAACTACAAGGATCCCAAAGCAGAGTTTTTTATTCCTTTGGTGGTAAATCACCTTATTATGAATAGTTTGGCAAGCCTCAGGGTATTGTCATCCGATGCCCGTTGGTTTGGGGTCACCTACCGCGAAGATAAGGCCTATGTGGAATCAGCGATTCAGCAATTAAAAGACGACGGAACCTATCCTGCAAACCTTTGGGAATAAACCCTGAACAGGGAATACATTTAAAAATATACTGTACCTTTGTGCGTATATGATGGAGATGAATAATAAGATTCAAAAAATAGGGATAATGACCTCTGGTGGTGATGCTCCAGGAATGAATGCCGCCATTCGTGCTGTAGTGAGAGCCTGTGCCTATCACCAACTAGATTGTGTGGGTATATACAGGGGCTATGAAGGCTTGATAGCCGGTGATTTTATCTCCTTGGATGCCCGGAAGGTAAGAAATATTGTCAACCGGGGTGGAACAATCCTACAATCGGCACGTTCCAAAGAATTTATGACCAAGAAGGGCCGGGCCAAGGCCTATGAGCAGTTGCGTAAAGCCGGGGTAGATGCCCTGGTGCTGATTGGTGGTGACGGAACCTTTACTGGAGGAATGGTCTTTCACAAGGAATACCAAGTTCCCTGTATCGGTATTCCCGGTACGATTGACAATGATATCTTCGGTACCAATTACACCATTGGTTATGATACGGCTTTAAATACGGTGGTAGCAGCCATTGATAAAATCAGGGATACTGCCAGTTCTCACAACCGACTCTTTTTTGTGGAGGTGATGGGGCGTGATGCCGGATTTATCGCCTTGAATGCCGGCGTTGGTGCTGGTGCAGAAGAGATTTTAATCCCTGAGGAAGACCTAGGGTTGGAACGCCTGCTGGAATCCTTAAAAAGGAGTAAGCGCTCGGGAAAATCATCCAGCATTGTGGTGGTTGCAGAAGGTGATAAGACCGGAAAAAATGTTTTTGAATTGGCAGATTATGTGGAAACTAACCTGTCAGGCTACGAGGTGAGGGTCTCCGTTTTGGGTCATATGCAAAGGGGCGGTACGCCCAGCTGTTTTGACAGGGTGCTGGCGAGCAGGTTGGGGGTAAGCGCCGTCGAATTGCTATTGGCAGGTAAAACCAATCTGATGGTGGGGATTATCAATGACCAAATTCATACAACCAATCTCGAAAAGGCAGTCAAAGGCCACCACAATATAGACAAAGGCCTGTTACGGGTGAGTGATATCATGTCTATCTAGCCTATGCGCCCTATTTTTCAAAGAATTTTCAGTTAATTAATTATATCTGGCAACAATTGCCGAACAGATTCACAGATCAACGCACTATTTAATATGATTAATATTGGAATTAACGGGTTTGGAAGGATTGGAAGATTGGCTTTCCGAAACATACTGAACAGACCAGGCATTGCTGTGGTA
>JASMME010000169.1 GCA_030748365.1 Lutibacter sp. | reverse complement strand
TATAACGGCGGCCTGGTTATGGACGGAGAAACAGTATTACATTCTACCGTTATCGCATCTGACATCAGCGAAGCGGTGGTTAGGCAATGCGAGGGGACAAACATCCATATAAGCCTGTACCACGCCGATGAGTGGTATGTGCCCGCCATGGATTACTGGGCCAGGAGAGAGGCCAACAATACCCGGGTTCAGCCCTTGGTAAGGGCCTATGACGCGGTTTTATCGACCTGGAAAAAGGAAGGCAAAGGTGCTCATAAACTCATGTGTATGGGGGAAGCAGCCGAGATAGACGCCTTGTCTCAATTCTTAGAAACTACCTTTGGTGAAGCCCTTATGTGTTACCGTTCAAAACCTACGTACCTGGAAATTTCCCACCGGTCTATCTCCAAAAAAACAGGGCTTGAACAGCTTCTAAAAAAACGCTATCCCCATCTTTCTATGGCACAAGTTGTGGCCTTTGGTGACCACCATAATGACCTGGCCTTATTGGCAGCCGTTGGACTGGGAATGGCGGTGGCAAATGCACAACAAACCGTGCTGGACATCGCCGACAAAATAACGGACAGCAACCTCGACGACGGGGTGGCCAAGGCCTTGGATAAACTGTTCCCCCTCTGTAAGTGAGTAGGAAGGGTTTTCTAAGCTTTATTGCCTTTCTTGCCGTATATTTATACTACCTTTGTAAGCCATTAAAATCTCCTATTCTATGACAAATACCATCGAAATCAATTGGAAAGGTGCCAGGTGCTTTGAGTCTGTTGCACCAGAAGGAAGTGTCATGATCGATGCAGGCGAGGCACAGGGTGGCCAGGGTAAAGGACTGCGCCCCAAGGCCATGATGCTGACAGCCCTGGGAGGTTGTACGGCCATGGACATTGCTTCTTTGTTGGAAAAAATGCGGGCGGAAGTAGATGATTTTAGCATCGATGTACAGGGAGAACTAACCGATGAGCATCCCAAATACTATCACAAAGTGCTGATGACCTATCGTTTTTACGGATCCGATTTTAAAAAGGACAAAATCAAAAAAGCCATTGATCTTTCAGTTGAAAAGTATTGTGGTGTGTTGGAAATGTTTCGGAAATTTGCGGAGGTCTCTATTGATATCCAATACTTCCCTGCCCGATAGGTCCAAAAGAAAATGCTTATTTTTGGTACAAAAGTTATGAGATGCGCTGGACCCTTAGCCCCGAACCAAATGCTGAAATTACCCAAAAACTAGCCCATAGCCTGGGCATAGAAACCATCCTGGCAAAACTGTTGGTACAACGGGGTATCACGAATTTTGAACAAGCCAAAACCTTTTTCCGTCCAAGCTTTGACGACCTGCACGATCCCTTCCTGATGAAAGACATGGACAGGGCGGTGACACGCATCGAAAAAGCAATCAGCCAACAGGAATCTATCCTGGTCTATGGCGATTACGATGTGGATGGCACGACCTCGGTTTCTTTGATGGCTTCCTATTTAAAAACACGCCACCCAGCAGTGGGTACCTATATTCCAGATAGGTATGCGGAAGGCTATGGGGTTTCCTTTCAGGGTATAGACTTTGCCGCCGATAATGAGGTGTCACTGATCATTGCCCTCGATTGTGGTATCAAAGCCCTTGAAAAGGTGGCTTATGCCCGGGAAAAAGGGATTGATTTTATCATTTGTGACCACCACCGACCAGGAAAAGAATTGCCTGATGCAGTGGCTGTTCTGGATCCGAAACGTGCAGATTGTCAGTATCCTTACGAGGAGCTTTGCGGTTGTGGCGTTGGGTTTAAGTTGGTACAGGCCCTGGCAAGCAAGCAGGGGCAGACACCCACCGATTTACGTCCTTACTTAGACCTGGTAGCGGTTGCCATTGCCGCAGACATCGTACCGATTACTGGTGAGAACCGTACCCTGGCCTTTTTGGGTCTCCAGGTAATCAACCAGGATCCTAGAACCGGTATCAAGGCCATGATCCATCAGCTGAAGAAGGACAGCTTTAGCATTACCGATGTCGTTTTCCTGATTGCCCCCAGGATCAATGCCGCTGGCAGGATCAAACATGGCAACCACGCCGTTGAATTGCTGATGGAAAATGATCTTAAGACTGCCCTCAACTTTGCCGGGGCTATTGAAGAGAACAACCAGCAACGAAAAGTGCTGGACAAAACCATTACCCGGGAAGCCCTGCAACAAATTGAGGCGGATGGGGAACAGGACTGCGCGGCAACGGTGGTCTATGCCGAACATTGGCACAAAGGAGTCATCGGTATTGTGGCCTCCCGCCTGATTGAAACCCATTACCGCCCAACCGTTGTATTTACCAAAAGTGGGGATACACTTACGGCCTCAGCCCGTTCTGTAAAAGGCTTTGATCTTTATAAAGCCCTGGAAGCCTGTAGCACTTTTATCGAACAGTTTGGGGGGCATACCTATGCGGCCGGTTTGACGATTAAGGAGGAAAATTACCCGGCCTTTAAAGCGGCTTTTGAAACGGTGGTAAATAACAGCCTTCCCGAGGCGTTGCGTAGCCCCGAGATCTCCATAGATGCCGAGATCAGCCTTTCGCAACTCACACCAAAATGCTACCGTATCCTACAACAAATGGCCCCTTTTGGCCCCCAAAATAGGCAACCGGTATTCAGTGCATCGGGCTTGCGGGATGATGGCCGTGGTAAGAAAATTGTGGGGGCGGATCAAAGCCATATAAGACTGTCGGTATATGAAGGGGTCAATACCCGTACGTTTTCCGCCATCGGTTTTGGCCTGGCAGCCAAAGAACCCCTGACCAGGGACACCCCTTTTAAAGCCGTTTTTTGTGTTGAGGAGAATCACTGGAACAACCACACCAGCCTACAGCTTAGGTTGAAAGATATAAAGGCGGAGGAGTAGAGCGGTTTATTTCCTATTCGTACCCATTTTCATTCAAAGAAATCTCCAGGTTTTTATCCAATAGTTCCCTCCGAATGACTTTAAAGACTTTTTTTCCTTCACTTGTCAATGTCCAATAGTCATTTTCATCTTTAATACTGTGTTTTTTGGTCGAAGGCTGTATTAATTCGAGTACATTCAGGTCGGCCAAGATTTTCTTTACGACATTGGAAGGGGTGGTCCACTCCTGTCGAACCGCTCTCTTTTGGTCTGGACGAAGCATTGACCCCAGGTAATAAGCACAGTAGATGGTAGAATTTTCAATCATCAATTCTGGCGCGAGAAGGTCGAATATTTCCATCAGTGTATACTCCCTGTCATCTTCAAATTTATACCCGTGGCGGTAGAAAAATGACAGGTTTCTCTTGTTGTGTTTTAGTACGTCCAGCGTTTTTTGAAACTCTTCTTTTTTATCGAGTTGACATTGTTTATAGAACCTTGCCAATTCATCTCTCAACGCGTTGTTTTCATTGCTTAATCTTGAAATTTCCTTTAAGACTTCGGGGCCGGAGTGCTCAGAGGACTTAACCCAGCCAATCCTCGGATTGGTGTTAAATTGTTTCATCAAGGCAATGGATACCTTGCCATACAGGTCATTCTTATCCTTCCAAAAGCTTATTAGCTTGCCCTTTATTTTGTGTTTAAAAGTTACTAATTTTTCAACTTTAGCAGCGTTTTGATCGACCCTGTCTGAAGGCCAGCTCACCCCCTCTTGAATAACAAAACCCAGTACGGGTATTTCTTTTTGAACGGCGTAGTCGTACTCTTTTTCTGTATAGCTGATCTCGTTGTCCAATGAACCATACCTGAATGCGCTGATTACCACGTAATAATCACAATCGTCAATTTGGGTTTGAATGAGTTTCCATTGTTGTTCATCTCCAGCGCTAAACATTTCCATGCCAACTGGGATATGACCCATTTCAAGAATCGCCTTGATGACCAGTTCTCGTTCGTCTCT
>JASMME010000168.1 GCA_030748365.1 Lutibacter sp. | reverse complement strand
AGTACCTCCAGGTTTGTTCGCTACTGCCATACCAGCAGATCGGGCCAAACGATTAGAATCTCCCTCCACAAAACTTTCAAAGTTGTAATTCGGATTTAGCTGAGATTCAATTTTAATTTTCTGAAGCCCCGGAATGATAAAGGGATTTTTTAGCTCCCGCTTATTGAGGCTCTTTGGCACCGCCACCCCTTCCAGTTTGATGGGATTCCGATTGGCACTTGGGATTTTAACGGTATGCGGATGGGTACTGCTGTAGTTGTTTTCCATCCTGACATCATATATCAATTTGGCATCTTCCCCCAACTGCTTGACCAAGGCCACACGCAATAACTTTATGTAATGCTCCTCCAACCACTCATAAAAAAACTTGCTCGGCACCTGGATGGTCAGCGCCTCACCCGAAAGCTTGACTGCCTTAATAGGCTCAAACCAAGTCTTATAAGCTTGTTGTTTGATATTGTCTTTTATAAAAGATAAACATCCGTTCCAAACCGTTGACGAAGTTTTAGTCATTGGTAGTCAAGTGAATTTTAAAGTTATAATTTTAGTTGATTTAGGTGAGATTCTTACCAATCTTTCAGCCTTACAAAAGTGTGAATATTTTTTATCATAAAAAAATAAAATTGGTATTGATTATAAAATTTTTTTTTCGTAAATAGTGAACCTTATACACCCCTCCTACATATGCTTACACATTCCATGCAATTCAGGGTCAGATACGGAGAAACTGACCAAATGGGTTATGTTCATCACGGTAATTACGCACAGTACTTTGAAATGGGGCGGATAGAATGGCTCAGAAGTATTGGTATCTCTTATAAAAAAATGGAAGAAGAAGGAATCATACTCCCTGTTATGGAACTTTGTACATCCTATTTACATCCAGCAAAATACGATGACTTACTAACCCTACAAACATCCCTAAAAAACCTACCCACTGCCCGCATTGAATTCGATGTTAGCCTCTACAACCAGGAAGGACTAAACATCACAAAGGCACGTATCCTACTGGCCTTTGTCAGTGCAAAAACAGGCAAACCGACCAGGCCTCCAAGCTACCTGATGAAGACCCTAAAAGGACTATTCGACAGAACTGCTAAAGTGAATACCTCTCAGACCACTGAATAAATTAGCAATCCGCTCATAATCCCGCTTTCTGACCGATAGCTGAAACCTGCAGTTATTGGCCATTTGCTGATTCGTTATGTTGAGCTGGTGTTCCTTTACAATTCGCATGACCTTGTTGACCTGCTCATATTCACAAAAAAGCTCAATAGAACAGTTCACGGTCTTTTCAAGCAACTTACAGGCATCCAAGACCTGCTTTGCACTGGTTCTATATGCGTTGATCAAACCGCCAACTCCCAATTTTGTTCCACCAAAATAACGCACCACCACCACCAACACATTGCTTAACTCCTTAGATAATATTTGTCCGTAAATAGGCTGCCCAGCCGAATGGGTAGGCTCACCATCATCATTGGCCCGGTACCGAATGGTATCCGTACCGAGCTGCCAGGCATAACACCAGTGCCTGGCAGCATGGTGCTCTTTTTTTAGCTGATCGAGGTGTTTTTTAATAGCAGCCTCCTCAGTTACTGGGAAGGCATAGGCAAAAAACTTACTCCCCTTATCTTTATACAAAACACCACCACTGGTCTTAGCAATGGTCCTGTAGGTATCCCCTGACAACATAAAACCGTGTTTTAGCACACAAATATATTAAAAGACTTGTTTTAAATAACTATATTTGAGAGGAGAAATATAGCCTGAACATTCATCATGTACAGCTTATAGGTCAATTGATGACAGGTACTTGGATGCCTTCACCAAACAAGATCGCCCTACTAAACACACTTAATCACCTATACATGAAAAATATCCTTTTGATATGGCTGGCACTGGTAAGTGCCTGTAATTTACCAACACCCGTAAAAAAAAGTGAGCATTATGCCATTGTAATACACGGTGGTGCCGGCGGAATGCGACAGGAAAATATGACTTCCGCTCAACAAAAAGCCTATGCCCAAGAACTGGAAGCCGCCCTAAACAAAGGCTACTCCATATTGGAAAATAAGGGCAGCGCCATCGACGCAGTGCAAAGCGCCATCATCTCGATGGAAAACGCCCCCTTGTTCAACGCGGGAAAAGGCGCTGTCTATAACAGTGATGGCAATCAAGAGATGGACGCCTCCATCATGGAGGGAAATGGCCTAAATTCGGGTGCTGTCGCTGGTGTAAATCATATAAAAAATCCCATTTTGGCAGCCCGGATGGTCATGGATAGCTCCAGTCATGTAATGCTTTCTGGAAAAGGGGCTGAAATCCTGGCGCGAAAACACCATCTCAACATGGTAGACAGCAGCTATTTTTTCACGCAAAAACGCATGAATCAATTCAATAAAGAGCAGGGAAGGCACCAGGCTTCCAACAAGAAAGAGGATCTGATTGATGACCATAAATTCGGTACGGTAGGTGCCGTGGCAATCGACCAGGAAGGAAACATTGCTGCCGGCACCTCTACCGGAGGTATTTCCAATAAGAAATACGGCAGGATTGGCGATTCTCCAATCATAGGCGCAGGAACCTATGCCAATAACCTAACCTGTGGAATATCTGCTACAGGAACTGGCGAATACTTTATACGGACAGTGGCCGCACATGAAGTTTCCAACCTGATACAGTACAAGGGGCTTCAACCAGACGAGGCACTGCGGGAAGTCATCTTCAAACAGATCGCTCCCATGGGAGGCGAAGGTGGCATGATCCTAATAGATAAGAAGGGATCCGTATACTGGGACTTTAACAGCAACGGAATGTACCGGGCTTATAAAAAATCGAGCGGAGAGATGGTTATTAAACTGTTTGGAAAAGAGTAAGGATTAGGAATTCTTCCTGTATCGGTATAGCATGTCCGTATCAACAGGGGAATGCTCTACAGGCTTCGCGGCCAATTCTGGGGCCCTCAATCCGGCAGAGAATACCTTGCCTTTCGAAACAAAAACAAGGGCTTCATCCCACAGGCCAGCATCGATAAATCCTTGTAAGGTCTGGGCACCGCCTTCAATAATCACCGATTGTACATTGCGCTGGTGCAACACTTGAAGAACCTGGGCAGGCAGGTCTTTCTCAAAATCTATCCTTATACAGTCAACAGCATACTCCTCCCCCGTCTCCGTATGGTCAGACAGGCCGTGAAATACCAGGGTGGGAGCTAGGTCATTAAAAACCGCCGCCTCTGGAGAAATTTTCAGTTGACGATCTAACACCAGCCTAAGCGGATGACTTCCGAACCAGGCCCGGGTTGTCAAAGATGGGTTGTCATTGGTAACGGTATGGGTACCTACTAAAATAGCCTGCTCATGAGCACGAAGCTGGTGGGATCTTTGCTGTGCGTAGGCACTGGAAATCCATTGCGGGGTCTTCGCTGCACCTGCCACCCTAAAGGGGTCTATAAAGCCATCTGCTGTTTCAGCCCACTTTAAAAAGACATAGGGTCGCTGTTGTGTATGAAAGGTGATAAAACGTTTATTGAACTCCTGGCAAGCAGTCTCCAAAATCCCCACCGTTACGTCACAGCCTTTTTCTTGCAAATAAGCCACCCCTTTTCCGTGTACTTTCACATTGGGATCCAACATACCTATCACCACCTTCTGAATACCTTTTTCAGCAATCAAATGGGCACATGGAGGGGTTTTTCCTGTATGCGAACAGGGTTCCAAATTTACATACAGGGTAGCGGCTGCCAACAAAGACTGATCCTTCACCGAATCAATAGCCCGCACTTCTGCATGCGCCTCGCCGGCTCGTTGGTGCCATCCCTCGCCAATAATCTTGCCCCCACTAACCAACACACAGCCCACCATAGGATTGGGATAGGTACTCCCCAAACCATTTTTTGCCAGTGTCAGGC
>JASMME010000167.1 GCA_030748365.1 Lutibacter sp. | reverse complement strand
ACCTTCCTCGGCACCTTCTTTTACCGCTTTTCTTTCCGCCAGTCCTTCTGCCACAGCATCGGTTACACAGCCTAGGATTTTGTCGATTGATTTAGAAGCATCGTCATTGGCAGGAATTACAAAATCTATACCCCTAGGGTCAGAGTTGGTATCGACCATTGCAAAAATAGGAATGTTCAGTTTTTTGGCTTCCGCCACAGCGATGTGTTCTTTTTTCACATCCACAATAAAGATGGCGCCAGGTAAGCGCGTCATGTCAGCGATTGAACCCAGGTTCTTTTCCAGTTTGGCCCGTTGACGGTTGATCTGAAGTTTTTCTCTTTTTGAAAGTGCCTCAAAAGAACCGTCTTGTTTCATACGGTCGATGGATGACATTTTCTTAACGGCTTTTCTGATGGTTACAAAGTTGGTAAGCATCCCTCCAGGCCACCTTTCAGTGATATAAGGCATGTTGACGCTGGTAGATTTATCAGCAATGATTTCCTTCGCCTGTTTTTTGGTTGCTACAAAAAGAATTTTTCTTCCCGAGGCAGCAATTTTCTTCAGCGCATTGGCAGCTTCTCCAATTTTCGCTTCTGTTTTGTAGAGGTCAATGATATGAACACCATTGCGTTCTCCATAAATGTAGGGCGCCATGTTAGGGTCCCATTTTCTGGTCAAGTGACCAAAGTGTACGCCTGCGTCTAACAGGTCTTTGATTTCAATATTTGTCATTTGTATGTAGTTTACGTTCCGTTGACTTAGCAATAGGGGAGTAGCGCTATACGGTCTCCCCTATTTGGATGCTAAACTTGTTACAGTCATTGACTGGCCAACGACCCTTATTAAAATTAATTTCAATGAACCACCAACACGGTTGGTGAAACCGGTTCCAAAAACGATTAACGCTTTGAGAACTGGAATTTTTTCCTTGCTTTCTTTTGTCCGAATTTCTTACGTTCCACCATTCTGGAATCCCTGGTAAGCAGGCCTTCCGGTTTTAGGATCGCCCTGTATTCTTCATCAATATGAACAAGGGCCCTAGAAATGGCCAGTCTGATGGCTTCCGCCTGGCCGGTCACGCCACCACCGTATACGTTTACTTTTACATCGTATACCTTTTCATTATTGGTCAGGCTCAGTGGTTGCTTTACTTTGTATTGTAGGGTAGGGGTGGTCAAATAGTCGTTCAAATCTCTTTTGTTGATCGTAATCTTACCCTTTCCTTCAGACAGGTAGACACGTGCCACCGCTGTTTTTCTTCGTCCTATTTTATGTACTATTTCCATTATCTGAGATCGTTTAGGTTGATTGCTTTGGGCGCTTGTGCTTCTTGTTTGTGTTCAGTGCCTGTATAGACATACAGGTTTCTGAACAGGGCGCTGCCCAGTTTGTTCTTGGGTAACATTCCCTTGATGGCTTTTTCAACAAGACGCGTAGGGTCTTTGTCGAATAGTTCATCAGCAGACAATGACCGTTGTCCTCCTGGATACCCCGTGTGACGAAGGTAGGTTTTGTCCGTCCACTTCTTACCAGTCAAATTGATTTTCTCAGCGTTGATCACCACTACATTGTCTCCACAATCAACATGTGGCGTGTAGTTTGGCTTGTACTTCCCCCTAATGAGCATGGCTACCTTAGAGGCTAGACGACCCAACGTTTGGCCGTCTGCATCCACCAACAACCATTCTTTGGTAACGGTATTTTTGTTAGCGGATACTGTTTTGTAACTTAATGTATTCACAATTAAATTCTTTGTTATGGTTAAACATTTATATAAAAACCCCCTTAAAAGGGCCTGCAAATGTACAAACTATTTTGAAGATAACAAACAGGTATGCAGCAATTTCAATAAGATTTTACAGGATATAAAAAACAGGGGCCATACCTGGTTTCCCGAGAAGGGCTAAAAGGCCTTAATGTGCAGCGAGCCAGTGATGTCCGGTACCCATTTCAACGGTCAGTGGCAGGCCGAGGTCAAAGGCATTTTCCATGGCAGTGCGAATCACGGGGGCCAGCCGGTCTACTTCCTCTTTGTGTATGTCAAAGACCAGTTCATCATGTACCTGCAAGAGCATCTTTGAACGGCACTGTGCTTTTTGAAAATGCTCATGGATATGGATCATGGCCATTTTGATGATATCGGCCGCACTGCCCTGGATGGGTGCGTTGACGGCGTTGCGCTCATCGCCGGACCGGACGATGGCATTTTGGGAATTGATATTGTGCAGGTAGCGGCGTCGGCCCGAAATGGTACTGACATAGCCGTGCTCCCTGGCAAAGCCAACCTGGTTGGCAATAAACTGCTTGAGGGTGGGAAAGCTCGTGTAGTAATGGTCTATCAGGGCCTTGGCCTCACTTCTCGATTGCTGTAGTTGCTGGGCCAGTGTAAAGGCTCCTTGCCCGTAGACGATGCCGAAGTTGACCGCTTTGGCCTCCCCCCGTTGGGTCTTTGTGACTTCCTGAAGGGGGATGTTAAATATTTTGGCCGCTGTTGCGGCATGGATGTCTTCCCCTTTTTGAAAGGCCTCGATCATACCAGGATCCTTACTCAGGGCAGCGATGATACGCAATTCTATCTGGGAATAATCGGCCGACAAGAGCAGGTAGTCTTCGCTACGGGGTATAAAAGCCTTTCGAACCGCTTTGCCCCGTACGGTTCTGATGGGGATGTTCTGTAGGTTCGGATGGTTAGAACTCAGTCTGCCCGTGGCAGCCACCGCTTGGCTAAAGGTGGTGTGGATTTTGCCGGTGGCTGGGTTTACCTGTTCCGGCAAGGCATCGGTATAGGTGTTCTTTAGTTTGACCAGCCCCCGCCATTCCAGGATGTCTTTGACAATCGGGTGTTTTGGGGCCAGTTTGGTCAGGATTTCCTCTCCGGTGGCATACTGTCCGGTTTTGGTCTTTTTGGGTTTGTCTACCAGTTTGAGCTGTTCAAACAACACTTCTCCCAACTGTTTTGGAGAGGCCAGGTTAAAGCTACTGCCAGCCGTTTCGTACACCTGTTTTTCCAGCCCTTCTATGTCTGTAGACAAGGTCTTAGAGAGTTCGTTCAAAAAGGGAACATCAACCCGGATACCTTCCAATTCCATGGCGGCCAGTACCCGTAGCAAAGGAAGCTCGATATTCCGGTACAAGGCCTCCAGTTCCTGGGTTTTGAGGGCGGTTTCAAAAGCCGTTTTTAGCTGAAAGACAATATCGGTTTTTTCAGCGGCATAGCCCGCCTGTTTTGCGGGTTCGATTTCCGACAAACTACGCTGTTGGGCTCCTTTTTTCCCAATCAGTGAATTCAGGCTTACCAATTGGTAATTGAGTTGGGTTTCTGCCAGTGATTGCAAGTCGTGACGCCGGTCAGGATGTAGCAGGTAATGCGCCAACCGGGTGTCGAACAAAGGGCCGTTTAGCGAACAGTCAAAACGCTGTAATAGTTTATAGGCGTATTTGATATCTTCCCCGATTTTTTCGATCTCCGGATGCTCAAAAAAGGGCCTAAACTCAGCCAGGATAGCCGCCTGATGCACTGTTGGAATGCGTACAAAATACCCGCTTCCCTTTTCATAGCTAACAGCCATACCGATAAGCGGTGGGGCAAAAGTACCTGTCTGTTCCACCTCCAGGTGAAAGGCCACTGAAGTTTGCGTCAAGAGGTTTGCTAACAATAACTGTCTCGCCAACGCACTGTCTACGTATTGGTATACAGCGGTGCTGTTTTCAATACTTTGAAAACCGGCTGGGCTTTCCGGCGCGGTTTCCACTGCGGCGAACAGGTCGTATTGCTGTCCGGATGCTGGGCTGGCCACTGCTTTTTTATCGGGGCGGTCTCCGGTGCTTTTGGGCGCCGCTGTTTCGGGCTTCTTAAAGATTCGGGCAAAGGTATCGGCAATTCGTCGAAACTCCAATTCCTGGAAAAGGGTGTTCACCTGGTCAAAATCGGGTTGACGCATCCTAAAATCTTCCTCGT
>JASMME010000166.1 GCA_030748365.1 Lutibacter sp. | reverse complement strand
GGCACCGTACCTCCCCCCTAGCCAGGTGCCTTTTTTAAGCTTATAGAAAATATCTGTCTGACTCCCTATTTCACCCGCTTCAATCCTGTTAATAAGAAAATGTAAGCCCGGCTGTGTCTGGTAAACATAGATATTGGCCAGGGAATAATCGTGTTGTTTGGTCAGGGCGGGCAGGTAATTGATTACCTGCTCATTGTATAGGTTGTCACTGCCAGCAGCCGTTCTTTCTGCAAAAAAACGCATGCCCTCCATACGTCTGAAAGTCTGTTGAACGGCAAATCCTTTTTGGGCATATCCGAGATTCCACAAGAAGGCATTTCCGCCAAATGTTTTTCCTTCGACGACCTCTCCTTGTTCATTCAACCGGGCGGTAGGGCCTTTGGATACGTATTCCAGGCTGGTATAAACCCTGCCGAGATCGAGGTCAAACCGGCCTGAAAATGAGTGAACAAGGGTTGGCACTCCTGTAGATGCCTGTTCGCTGACGTAGTCTTCCTGTTTGCCGAGGTAACTAAATCCCAGGCTTAGACCGGCTATGCTACCGGTGTTGAATATTTCGGTCAGGTCTAGTTGGCTGTCTGCACCGAACATCTGGGCTTCAGACAGGCCGAAACCCACCCGTTGCTGCCCCCAAAAACCGCGCAGTGTAAGCGCTGTAGAAGGGTATAGGACAATGCGGCCACCCCTCAGGGCGTTGTTGATACCGAGTTGACGGTCTTCCCAGGCCCGTAAAAGAAGGCCACTGCCGTATTGTTCATAAAAATAACCTGCGGTAATGTCTATGAATTTATTGCGGTAATTTGCATAATACAAAGCCAGGTCAAGGGGTTGATCAAGGCTTGGTGCATAGTTCAGCAAGGACATGGGCAGGTAACTTTCGGCCTGTATACCCACGCTTACATTTTTTGAAACACGGTAGTCTAGTTTTAGGTATGAGTTGGCCCGCAGGCGCTCCTCACCCTCTGGATCTTTTCCCTCTTCGTAAAAATCACCCAGTGCAGGGTCGTGTTGGTACCACTGTGCATTGGATTCAAAACTGCCGGACAAGCGCTCGGAAAAACCCTGCCAAAAAGGGGTGTTGTCGTCGGTATTGTGATTGGTCAAACCAGTTTGACCATACAGCACGGAGCTGAAAAGAATACCTAAAAGGACTATTTTATTCACTGGTTGTATTTTAGTTATTATTTGACCATATGTCGATTAGAACATAAAAAACTTGTAAAAACAAGCGTTTCACCTGTTTTAACACTCTTTCCCGAGGGGCGTGGAAAGCCACTGGGCATCAGCACCTGCTTCTTAAAAAGGGTTTAGTCGAGGTGTTTTTTAATCGCCTCGTACAGTTCGTCTTCCGATCCGGGGGTATAGCCACGGTGTCGGTATACAATCCTTCCATCCTTTACGACCAGTGTCAGGGGAATCGTAACGGCTCCCAAGGCCCTTTTAAAGTCGTTGTTGGTATCCAGTAAAAACTCAAAATCCCAATCCTTTCCGTATACGAGGGGTTTGACGCGTTTTACCGTTCTCGCATCGTCCACAGAAACGGCATACAGCTTTGTACGGGTTTCTTCCTGCCAGTCTTCATAGACCTCACTAATGGCATCGAGTTCGTTTTTACAAGGGGCGCACCAGGTGGCCCATAAAGAAATGACTATGGGGTCGGAGGTGTTCAATTCTTGGGTATGAATGGTCTTCCCATCCAGGGTCTTGAGTGGAATTGAAGGCAGCTGGCTTTGGGAAAAAACGGTTCCAAAAACCATTAAAAATCCGATAAGTAGCAGGCGGTGTTTCATTTGTATAGTATTATCGTTTGTTGAAATACCTATTCATTTTTGGGCTAGTATTTCTTGAACTTCTTTTCATCAAGCTGTTATAAGCTTGGTCAAGGCCGCCTTAATCAAAGGCTACCACTGCCCCCAGGGCAGCCGTTTGTACGTTGATTACTTCGTTATTGGCATTGGCGACATACGCAACGATTTTCAGCTGTTGGTTATCTACAACACTTCCCGGAATAGCAACCGACGTAAAGGTTTTGACATACTCAGCGCCTGCGACCACTCCCGAAGCGGGGATGGCATCTCCCAGCGGGGCGGTATAGGCCTTTCTCAGCACATCGTCGTGTACGTAATCGGTCCAGGGGTCAGGATGATTATCGTAGACGTAATTAGACTGGCTTGCCACAATCCCGTCTTCCAACAGGTAGACTGCCAGTTTTAAATCGGTGGCCCTAACAAGGGTATGGTGTACCTTGACCGTGATATCCAAGGAAGTACCATTGACCGTACTTTGGATTGCCAGGCCGAGTGGCTGGGGAACAGCCAGGGCGGTTTCCAACTGGCTAAAGGGAAGGTTGGGATACGACCAGGTGGCAGCAGCTCCGTTGAGCAAGACCGTCGGATACTGACTTATACCAAAATGACTGTCCACAGCACTGGCGTCTGTATTTTCCATCGCATCTCCAATATGGAAAGCGACCGGAATGACCTGGCTGCTGGCTGCCTTGGCATTGTGAATGGCGGCACCGGCTACTGGGCAATACCCACACCAGGTACCGGTAAAATCACTCAGCAGTATCTTGGTGCTGTGCGGGGTCTGGGCAGTCACAGCCACTGTATTGGAGCTCAAAGACTGGTAACTTGCCTGTATTTCGTAGTTGTCTTCACTGGTGAACGCATAAGCACTTCCGGTCATTTCAACACCGTTCACTGTAATCACCGCCGCTGTGGTTATGTCAATACCGTTGCTGTCAATCACAGTAAGGTCAGTTCCTTTGGCAAGGGATTCTCCAACCAGGAAGGCCTGTTCAACAGTGGAGAGGCTAATAGAAGTTGGCGCTGGATATTCAACATTTACCACTGCAACACTGGGGGTCAGGGATTGGTAGAAGGCCGTGATTTGAAAGCTCCCGACCGAAGTGAAGGTATAGGGGTTTTCTGTGATCTCGACACCTCCAATTTTAACAATGGCTGCTGTTGTTAGGTCATTGCCAAGATTGTCAACTACAGTGTAGCTGACCGATTGCCCTAAGAGGATATTTTCGGAAGATACCGATAGGGTGATGGCAGTTGATTCAGGACCCGAAGGGTCATCATCGCTTGAACTACAGGCTGTTAGCAATAGGCCGGCAGTCAGCAATAGGTAAGTGGTAATTCTTTTCAACGTTGTTAGGTTTAGGTGGTTATAAAACGCTTTGGCAGTGCAATCAGCACTTTCAATCGATGTCAAAGAATCAATCTTCAAAGCAATGTGGGACAAATAAAAAACTTCTACCAATAAAGTGCAAGAAAAGGATGTTAAAATTTATCTAGAAATGATAAATGTTAGCCAGAAACTCTTAAATTTTAATTTTTTATATGGTACCTTTCGATTCGCAACAATCATTCAGCAACCAAACAATCAAATGTAACCATCTAATGAAACAAGCAAGCAGGAGACATTTTATCAAAAAGGCCGCCCTGTCAGCGGCAGCCCTTTCCTCGGTATCCCTTTTACAAAGCTGTTCAGACAAGGACAGTACCCCTCCCAAAGAAGGCAGCTATATGGGGGATTTTTCGGCCCCGCCCCTGGCCAAAATCCGAGCAGCCTTTATCGGTGTGGGGGCCCGTGGGGGAGATCACCTGAAATTCTTTGCCTCATTGCCCGGTACTGAGGTAGTGGCCATCTCTGACCTCTACGAAGACCTGGTCAGGGAAAAACTGGACTGGGTACGATCGGTATCAGAGGCGGATAGACACCAAAATATCGGCCTTTACTGGGGGGATGAGGAACGCTGGAAAGTGATGTTAGAAGAAGTAAAACCTGCGGTGGTCTTTATCGCTACCAACTGGAAGAACCACGCCCCCATGGCGGTGGAAAGCATGAAAAAAGGGGCCCATGCCCTTGTGGAAGTGCCCATGGCCGCCGGTATCGATGAACTTTGGGAGCTCGTAAACACCTCAGAAAA
>JASMME010000165.1 GCA_030748365.1 Lutibacter sp. | reverse complement strand
AGCGGTCATCCAGGATGGGACCACTGACCGCTCGCGGATGCTCAGGGGTACGGTGGCAACCATTGCCGAACAGGTCCGGGAACAGGCGCTGTTATCGCCTGCAGTGATTGTGGTAGGGGAGGTGGTAAGGGAGCCGACCAAACTGGCTTCCTGTTGCAATGACCTGGGTATCCACTACGATTGCTTGCAAGTGGTCTAAGTTGTTTGCTTCGAAAAATGTAGCTTTGTTTAAAAATAATCAACCCATGGAAACGAATCAATTATACCCGGTGTTTTTAAAAATGGATCAGTTTGAGATACTGATTGTCGGCGGTGGTGCAGTGGCCCTGGAGAAGCTCAGTTTTATGCTCAAGTCCAGCCCCAATGCCAGGGTGTCGGTACTGTCTAAAGATTTTAATACAGCCCTGACTGACTTAGCGGCGAAACACAAGGTTCCACTGCTTAGGGAGTCTTATACGCCCCCGGCCCTGAAAGGCAAAAAGCTGGTGATTGCCGCTACCGATCATCCGAAGGTCAACCAACAGATTTACCAGGATGCCCAGGCACGTAATATCCTGGTCAATGTGGCAGATACTCCGGACTTCTGTGACTTTTATTTAGGGGGCATTGTCAGTAAAGGGCAGGTAAAGATCGCCATTTCTACCAATGGAAAATCACCCACCCTGGCCAAGCGATTGCGTCAGTTTTTAGAGGAGCTGCTACCGGAGAATATAAACGACCTGGCCGAAAATCTCCACCGGGTTCGAAAAAACATCCAGGGTGATTTTAAGGAGAAAGTAGACCGGTTAAACCAACTGACGCAAGGAATGTTGATAAACAAACCATAGCCTTTTTTTGGATATGGGGTTGTTAAGTATGGAATGTACCATGTTCTAACAAAGGGTTAGCCCCTGCCTATGCTGATGGCTATTGGGCTGACAGGGCCTATTTTGAAGAGAAAAAAGAAGAAGGTAGCGGCCTAAAGGAGCTTTTGGGTGCTTCACAGACAGCACAGGTATAGTCCACTGGTAGTTCCTGAAAAGGCATTCCTGTAGGCACCCCGTTTTTCGTATCGCCATAGGCCGGGTCATAGACGGTCAAACAGGCTTCACACTGATGGACATCTTTTTCAAAAACGCTCTCTACCGTCTCTTTTTTTAAGCCTTTTTTTGATGGTTTGTTTTCGCCAAGCCTGTCAAAATACAATTTACTAAGTTCCATTAACAGACCGGGTAACTCCATCTTATCTACGTCCTGTGCATAGATGAAATACCTTCGGGTATTCGGGTCAAAGTTCTTGCAGTGGAGTACGTTATAGGTGGGTCTGACCGCGAAGTCCTTGACCATAGCTGGCTGCTTATTTTTCTCGATTACGGCTGCTGTAAAATAGCTTTGTTTTTGTGTTCTTTCCTCAATGCTGAAAGTAAGGCCATAGGTGCTGATGTCATTTTGGTCAAAGTTTCTAACTAGGAATTTTTTTAAGGTTAATGCTTCCCGGTCATCAACAGGGAGGTGCCAGTTTAATTCCAGAGAAGAGTGTCTTATATTGATGCCTTTTTTACCCAGAAACTTCTCGAGTTGTAATTTGTATTTTTTATGAATTCCTTTTATAATGAGTGATTTCCAGGGGGTAATACAGATTTTACCAACCTTGCAATCCAGGCAAAAATCACAGAATTCTTGTAAGAACGAAATACTGTATTCGTTGTTCCTCCAATACAGCCCCAGCCAGTATTTGTCAGGGCCCATTTTGTTCATCCCTTCGTAATATGGGAAAGGGTGGAATGGAATTTCCAGTGTAGTGTCAATCGTTCGGTTATTGGTTTGGATTTTTTCATTTACCAACTCAAAAAGCCTTGATACATCACTTGTTTCCCGGTAATATTGTTCAATGGTTTCTGCGACTGCCGGAATGTCCCAACTGTAGATCAATACGGGATAGCGTGCTTCTTCTTCCCATTGTGGTAAGTTGAGATACAAATACCAATAATCTTCGTTTTCAGAAGCGATAAAGTTCAGCTCCCCGTTAAATAAGGGAACCAGTCGTTGTTTGGGGTCTGTAATGTTTATTTTCAATGCTGGCTGGTACCTGAATTGCTCCAACATATACAGATAGGTAGATCCTTTTAGCCAGGAAGTTGACGGAAAGATATCTGAAGAGACATAGGAACAAACAACATTTTGAACACTTTTTTCCTCTGAATGGTAGCTCTGCAGGTTCGGATGCAGGTCTGATATTGCCTTGTCTTTTTTCTTGTAGGGGAACAAAATATCCTGTCGGGAACCAAATTTAATGCTCGTATAACCAAGACTTTTAACCGTCACAATGATTTGTCGTAATTCGCTGGGAGACAGGACGCCTCCTTTTATTAAAATACGCTGTAAGGTAGGTTTCATCTTTAGGACTTATTGGTGTTTTTGTAGCAGTTCGTTTATCTCAGGTTTACAGCTTCCGCAACCCAGTCCGGCTCCTGTTTTTGAGCACAGTTCTTCTAGATTTTTACATCCGTTACCCACCGCTTCGATTAGATTTCCTTCTCCGACCTGGCTGCAGGAACAAATGAGTTTTCCCAGTACCGGCCTACTGGTATGCTGTCCTCGCAGCAGTTCTGTCCGTTTGTCGGAAAGTTCAATTTTATGTTCTATCAGGTGTTTAAATTCAGCAAATTCACTTTTGTCTCCCATTAAAATGGCGCCAATCAGCAAGTCGTTTTTTACAATGCATTTCTTGTAAAAATGTTTGCTGACATCCATCAGGATGATCTCTTCATAGCTTTGATCGTTCTTTGGGGCATTCACCCTACCGATACTACACAGGTCAAGGTTTTCAAACTTTAAAATATTCATCAGAACGGAGCCCCTGTAAACACTGTTCAGATCACCCAATATAAATTTAGCAGCGATACTTGCCTGTTGTTCGGCTGCTGCGGTAATCCCGTATAGTGCATTGTCAAATTCGGCAATTTCCCCCAGTGCAAAAACAGCGGGATCATTGCTTTGCAGGTATTGGTTTACAACGACACCTCTCCGGCATTTTACCCCGGCATTTTTAGCCAGTTCAATATTAGGAAGTGTGCCGATGGCGTACACAATGGCATTGGCCTGTATATTTTTACCGCTTTTTAGCGAGATGGAGAGCTTATGCGTCGCTTTCTCATCCTCAAAAATGGTACTGACCTCGTTGTCAAAAAAGATCTGGATTCCGCGTTGTTGTACGTTTTCGGCCAACAACCTGCTCGCAACATTGTCCAATTGGCGTTCCATAAGTCTTGGCGCCCGTTGAATGATGGTGATATTGATTTGTTTATTTTTAAGGGATGCTGCCAGTTCCAGGCCGAGCAACCCGCCTCCGACAATGACGACCTCTTGCTCGTTTTCGGGAAGCCCTGTTTCTTTTAGGTATCTCTTGAGTTTGTCGGCGTCGGTTTTATCTCGCATGGTAAAACTTCCTGGTACCTGTATTGGTACTTCTTTGGGGATAAAAGCCCGGCTGCCTGTCGCCATGATGAGTTTGTCATAGGAATGCTTGCGTTGGTCACTGGCTGTGATGATTTTTTTGTCGGTATCGATGGCGGTGATAGATTTCCCGGCGTACAGCTGTACGTTGAGTTTTTCTATCTCGCCTTCCTTTAGTTTCTGAAGTTGTTCCCAGCTCAGGTCTTCGCTGATATATTCCGGTAGTAACACCCGGTTATAAAAGGGGTGCTCCTCTTTGGAGAAGACCAGAATCTCATCTGTTGTATTAAACGATCGGTACGATTGTATAAACCTGTAGGCAGCTGCGCCAGCACCAACGATACAGATTTTTTTGGTATCTTTTTTGTATTTTGATACCTGCACCGCACTAAATTTAAAATCGGGTTCTTTGGAGGTATGATCAACCAAGTTACTGGTCAGGTTGTTTGCACGACAGAAGTCATGACCGAATATTTTACCCCAGTGCATGGGTATAAAAACAAGCCCAATTTTATTATCAAAACTCAGGCGGGCACT
>JASMME010000164.1 GCA_030748365.1 Lutibacter sp. | reverse complement strand
GATCCTTTCCGGACCGAATCTTTAAACCGATTTTCTGATACCTGATAAATACCGCAATACATACCAAGGCAAACAGGCAGCGCCACCAGATGGTAATGGGTGGCGGAGTGGAAATATACCGGCCCAAGACCCCTGATGTGCTGATAAGAAGCACTGCCAGGTTGAGTTCAACGATGTGTTGTAGGTGCTGGTTTTTCACGGTAGTATGTGTTGTAGAACCGCCAATGCTTCTTTGACTGAGGTCACCTGCTCAAAACTTAGCAGCAGTCGAAGGCCGTTGTTGGTTTGTTTCTCTTTTAAGGTACAGCGACGGGGGTGTTGTTGTACAAACGCTAGTACAGCACTGAAAACAGCAGACTGGTAGTAGGCACTTTGCTGGTTAGACACAAAATAACCGAGGAGTTTATTGCGTTTCAGTATCAGCCGTTCCATACCTAGTTTTTTAGCGGTCCATTTGAGACGTACGCTGTCGAGCAGGTCTACGGCCTGGATGGGTAAGGCACCAAAACGATCGGTCAGTTCCTGTTCAAAATTCCCCAGTTCCTGCTCGGTACCAAGACCACTTAATTTGTGGTACAGACTCAGTCTTTCGGCAACAACATTTACATAGTCATCCGGGAATAACAATTCAAAATCGGTGTCTACTTGCAGGTCTTTTACATAACTTTCAGGACTGTCTGAAGCCTGGTTGTAAAGGTCTTTGAATTCATTCTCTTTCAGTTCCTCGATGGTTTCATTCAGGATTTTTTGGTAGGTCTCAAAGCCAATCTCGTTGATAAAGCCGCTCTGTTCCCCTCCCAACAGGTCGCCAGCCCCGCGAATTTCTAGGTCTTTCATGGCCAGGTGGATTCCGCTTCCGAGGTCTGAGAACATGGCAATGGCCTGCAATCTTTTACGGGCGTTCTCTGTCATCATATGCGTGGGTGGCGTGATAAAATAACAAAAGGCTTTTTTGTTGGAACGTCCTACCCTACCCCGCATTTGATGGAGATCTGACAAACCGAAATGGCCGGCGTTGTTGATAAAAATTGTATTGGCATTGGGTACGTCCAGGCCGCTTTCAACAATGGTAGTTGCTACCAGCACATCAAATTCATTATTGATAAATGACAGCATGAGCTGCTCCAGTTTTTTCCCTTCCATTTGCCCGTGACCAATTCCAATCTTTGCATCCGGAAGCAGTCTTTGTAACATGCCGGCTACTTCCCGTATGTTTTCAATCCTGTTGTGTATAAAGAACACCTGGCCTCCCCGCTGGATTTCATAACGGATGGCATCACGGATGACCGCTTCACTAAAACGAATCAGATGACTTTCAATAGGATGACGGTTCGGAGGGGGGGTATTGATGACTGACAAGTCACGGGCTGCCATCAATGAAAACTGTAGGGTTCTTGGGATGGGGGTAGCCGTTAGGGTAAGGGTATCGATGTTTTCTCGAAGTGTTTTTAACTTGTCTTTAACCGCAACCCCAAATTTTTGTTCTTCGTCAATAATGAGCAAACCGAGGTCTTTGTACTGAATGGCCGAATTGGTGAGCTGGTGGGTGCCGATAACAATGTCAATACTCCCGTCCTGAAGCCCCTCGAGAACACCCCTGCGCTGGCCAGCAGTTCTGAAACGGTTTAGGTAATCAATACGAACTGGAAAATCTCCGAGACGCTCAGAGAAGGTTTTAAAATGCTGGAAGGCCAGGATGGTAGTTGGTACCAGCACAGCCACTTGTTTTCCATTGTCAACCGCTTTAAAAGCCGCCCTGATGGCCACCTCCGTTTTGCCAAAACCAACATCTCCACAGATCAATCGGTCCATGGGTTGTTCGCTTTCCATGTCTTTTTTGACCGCCTGGGTTGCACTGTACTGATCGGGGGTGTCCTCGTATAAGAAACTGGCTTCCAGTTCATGTTGTAAATAACTGTCAGGAAGGTATTGGAACCCTTTTTGCATCTTCCGCTTGGCGTACAATTCAATCAGGTTATAAGCAATGTGCCGGATACGGGATTTGGTTTTTTGTTTTAATTTCTTCCAGGCCCCTGAACCCAGTTTGTGAACTTTTGGAACCGTTCCGTCCTTGCCGTTATAGCGGCTTATTTTATGCAGCGAATGGATGCTGATATAAAGTACATCACTGTCTCCGTACATCAGCTTGATGGCTTCTTGTTTCTTTCCTTCAACATCGATTTTCTGAAGCCCTCCGAATTTACCGATTCCGTGGTCTATATGGGTGACATAATCGCCTACTTCGAGGCGTGTCAGCGCGGCCAGGGTAATCGACTGCTTTTTAGCATAACTGTTCTTGAGCCTGAATTTGTGATAACGCTCGAAAATTTGGTGATCGGTATAACAGGCGATGCGACTTTCTAGGTCTACAAAGCCCTGATATAATGGAAACACCAGGGTTTTGTATTGTACTTCCTGATCGACTTCTTCAAAAATATCGTGGAATCGCTGGGCCTGCTTTTGGGAATCACAGCAGAGGTAATTCTCGAAACCCTTGGCGGTGTTTTGCTGAAGGTTTTCAATCAACAAGTCGAACTGTTTGTTAAAGGAAGGTTGTGGCCGGGTATCAAATAGTACGGGAGTCGCCACTGGCGAAGTATCAGTCTGAAGCCCTTCTGATTCTTCTGTGAACGGTCTAATCTGTCCGGCAGGAACGATCTCAACCCGTGAAAAATTGCTCAGCTGTTCTTTGAATAGGTTGCCATGGCAGAACAAGGTAGCTGGTTCGGCGTGATTTAGCTCAGAAGTCAGGTCTTTAAATGCCTGGTCGGCTTTGCCAAACAATAGGTCTAACCTCTTGGTCAATAGGTCGGGGTTCCTGGTAAAAACAACTGTTTTTGCTGAGATATATTGAAGAAAACTAGCCCGTTTTTCATCCAGGGCTTTGTTTTCGATATTGGGCAGGATACTGATCTTGTTACATTTTTCTATGGAAAGTTGTGTTTCCACATCAAAGGTTCTAATACGCTCAACTTCTTCCCCAAAAAACTCAATTCTGTAAGGTTGGTCATGGGAGAAGGAAAACACATCAACAATGCCCCCGCGAACGGCAAAATCACCAGGTTCCGTCACAAAATCAACCCGGTTGAAATGGTATTCGAAGAGCGTTTCGTTTACAAAATCGATGCCGAGGGATTCTCCAACTTGTAGTTTCAGCGTATTTCGGTTCAGTTCTGCCTTGGTAACCACTTGTTCGAAGAGTGCATCGGGATAGCTGACGATCAAGGCTGGTTTTTTACGGGAATTCAGCCGGTTCAGTACTTCTGAGCGAAGCAGAATATTCGCATTGTCTGTTTCTTCAATCTGATAAGGCCTTCGATAAGAACCCGGATAGAACAATACGTCTCTCTCGCTGAGGAGTGCTTCCAGGTCGTTTAAATAATGGGCCGCTTCTTCCTTGTCATCAAGGATTAGCAAGAAAGGCCTTTGGGAGGCTTTAAAAGCTTCTGCAAGTACAAAAGACAGGGAGGATCCTTCCAAATTGGAAAGTTGGAGACACTTTTCTTCACCTGACAGCAGCGGAGCCACTTGTTTTTTTTGAACCAGGCACTCGTAATTTTTTAAGATGGCTTGTTTGCTCAAAGGATGCAAATTTTGCCAAAGGTAGTATTTTATACAAAATCGCGTGACTAGCCCTTGTTTTTTAGCCTTTAAATCTGGAGAAAAAATTAAAGAGGGCGCGCGGATTTTCTCGGTCTTGAAATACCTTGACTTGAAAAGAGCAACCGGGCTCAGTGCTTTTGTGATAAGCCTATTTTAAGGATGGCTTGTATTTTTAGACATAAATGTGTTTACTACTTGTTTATATAAATGTTTACCCCTAATTTGCCTTAAAATTATCAACCTTGCACACTGCTCCTTTTCAAGTATACAATGCCGCTGCCGGAAGTGGTAAAACTTTTACCCTGGTGAAGGAGTACCTAAAGATACTCTTGAACAGTCCCCATCCGTATAAGTTTCAAGAGATACTGGCTGTTACTTTTAC
>JASMME010000163.1 GCA_030748365.1 Lutibacter sp. | reverse complement strand
AGCGGCCACAACCGGTGCAGAGGCTGCCCCACCCACATTGGCCTTACTACCAATGGCTAAAAAGAAGTAAGGGGCTCGTATCAGCTTTGCCACCAACACAAGCAACAGCACATGAATGATCATCCAGACCAGCCCTACTGCCAGTAAACCAGGATTATCTAGTATTTTTCCAAGGTCCATTTTCATGCCGATGGAGGCCACCAGTATATAGATAAATACACTCCCAATCTTACTAGCACCGGCCCCTTCGTATTCCTTCAACCGTGTAAATGACAATAAGATACCCAAGACTGTGGCAATGCTGATCATCCAGAAGAATTGCGATCCAAAAGAGGACATGGCAGAACCCTGGTCACGAACAAGGGCTATATTTTCTTTTAAAAAAGCAGATATTCCATTGGCTCCTAGGTGGGCAATTCCCACTATCACAAAGGCGATGGATAAGATTACGATAAGATCAGCCAGTGAAGGAATCCTAGAAATTTTAGCCGTATAACCCGCTACCTTTTCCTTGAGTTCTTCAATGGCAGAAGTGTCAGCTTTCAGCCATCGATCAATTTTGTCAGACTTGCCAATACCCAGTAAGAGCAGTGCCATCCAAATATTGGCCACGATGATGTCTACGATGACCATTCCGGCATAGTTTTCCGTATTGTATCCGTAGATCTCCAACATGGCTGCCTGGTTGGCACCCCCGCCGATCCAGCTCCCTGCCAGGGTGGCCAATCCTCTCCATACGGCATCTGGGCCTACACCGCCAACAGTTTCCGGAGAAATCAAAGAAATCAGTAAGACGGCCAGCGGGCCGCCAATAACGATGCCAGCTGTCCCAGTTAAGAACATAATCAGGGCCTTGGGTCCCAGGTTAAAGACCGCTTTTAGGTCGATGCTTAAGGTCATCAGTACCAGGGCAGCCGGCAAGAGGTAACGACTTGCGATATAATATACCTGTGAGTGTTGTTTGCCCAAGGCTTCGGTTTCCCATTCAGGGGCAATAATCCCAGCTGAAGTGAATAGGGCTGGCAGCATATAAGCCATTAAAAGAGCAGGTATATAGGTGTAGCATTTTTTCCAGAAAGGTTTTTCACTGGTGGAGGTATAAAAGACTAGACCTAAGCAGAGCATCAGTATACCAAAGACTACGGTATCCTGTGTAATGATGGGTGGTTGGTTCATAAGGGGTAAATTTTTGGCTAATGTACATTTTTTTTGAGAAGTTTTAATAGCAGACGTCTGCCGGTTTTACTATCTTTGAAATACGCTTTTCCAGCCAGTTCCATAGCTGGGTGCTCAATGGGCGGATATAGTGCGAATAGGTTTTTTACCCTAGCAGCATTGCGTCCGTTCTTTTTCGCGAACCATAACAATTATTCCCATGAAAAAAACAAAGTACCTCCTACTTTTCCTAAGCCTGTCTTTCCAGGCCATCGCGGCAGTACCCGAATGGGGAAAAACAGGCCATCGGACTGTTGGTGAGATTGCTACAAATCATTTGCACAGAAAGGCCTTACGCGCTGTTTCCGACTTGCTCGACGGTCAGGGCTTGGCAGTGGTTTCAACCTATGCTGATGAGATCAAATCAGACAAGCACTATCAAGAGTTCTATACCTGGCACTATGTAAACAAGCCGCTAGACACCGATTATCGGGTCGCCGAAAAAAATCCGGCAGGAGACCTGGCAAAGGGTATTGAACACTGTCTGTCAGTTATCAGAGATAAATCCGCTTCGAGAAAAGACCGGGCTTTTTACCTTAAGATGTTGGTACACCTAGTGGGCGACCTCCACCAGCCCCTTCATGTGGGTAGGCGGGCTGATAAAGGAGGGAATGATGTCCCCGTACGGTGGTTTTATAAACGCACCAATTTGCACGCTGTTTGGGATTCTAAGATGATTGGGCAGTATGAAATGGCCTATACAGAATTGGCGGCCAATAGCCACAAGCTATCCAAAAAAGAGATCAAACAACTCCAGCAAGGTACCGTAACAGATTGGGTCAACGAAACGGGACAACTTGCCTCGGTCGTTTACGCTTCTGCAGCAGCAGAGGAAAACCTGAGCTACCGCTATATGTATGATCATTTTGACTTGTTGAGAAATCAGTTACAAAAAGGAGGTATCCGTCTGGCAAAGCTGTTGAATGACTTGTTTGCTTAATTATTTTTCTCTTTCCCCCGCAATATTAGGCGCTTAAATTTTTTGGGGAGGGCAATCTCATAGTGTATGCTCTCGCCACTGATTGGATGTAAAAAAGTTATTTCAGTAGCACATAGGAACAGGCCTTTTCCCTTGTACAAAGGAAAGGGTTTCCCGTAGGTGGGGTCTCCCAGGATTGGATGGCCGATGGCTGAAAGGTGTTTGCGAATTTGATGGGTTCTCCCGGTCTTTGGGAACACTTTTAGGGAACTCAGGCTGCCGTACATTTTTGAGGGGAGGGTTTCCAGCTGCACAAAACACGTTTCTGAGGGCTTGTTATCCAGTGGAAGGCAGACGGTGCCTTTCTCAGCGGTCTTTCCGATTACCAGGGCGCTGTAGGTTTTTTGTATGGACTGCTCTTCAAATTGTTTGCTCAGGTGAATTTGCGCCCTGCCGGTTTTGGCCACCAGTAAGATTCCAGCGGTCTGATGATCCAGTCTGTGAACTGGAGTGGGCCATGGTAGTCGGTCGGTTTCCCTGCTGTTTTTTAGGGTAAACGGCAATGCGTTGTAAATGGTTTTAAAACGGTTTCCGCTCACTGGAATTCCAGCAGGTTTGTGTATGAGGGCCAGTTGTTCATCCTCAAAAAGTACGGTCAACCTTAGGGGGTATACTTTTGGTAGTGATGTAGTCTTTTCTTTTAAAACCAACAGGTCGCCACTCTGCACCCAGGTACCGGTATTCGCCGGTTGCCCATTCGCCGTAATTCGCCCTTGTTTAAGGGCTTTTTTCAGGCCACTTTTGGCGGGAATAAATTCTCCAAAAGCCCTTAAAGCGTAGTCTTGTAGCCGGCTGTTTTCAATGCCTTCCGGAATGGTATGAGTATGGATGGTTTTGATAGTGATGTGCTCGGGTTTTTTATATGAGGGGCCATCATAGGATGGTTTATAAAGCCTTATTTCCTAATGACTCCGATGGTTGCAATACTGCCTGTTGCCAAGTTCCACTCTTTTGAGGAAAGCAGTACACCCTGTTCATCGTACAGGTTAAGTTCGGCAGTGTTTGGGCCGGAAAGTCCCTGGTTCAAAGCCTGAAAATCAACACGGTTATACCCTTCTTTTAAATTCAGGTATACCACAAAATAGCTGCCTTTTAAGCCAATATTACTGCTGATTTCTTGTTCGTTCAAATAAATTTTGATTCGGTCACCGTCTACATAGCTGTGGTCCCTACATTCTATCCTGGCTATTTTAGATTGGGTATAAACAGTTCCCAGGTTGGCATGGCTTTCCAGTTTTTTGTGGGTAACATCCTGGCCTTTCCAATAGTGCTTTCCTTTGATATCAGCGTCTTCAGGAAGGGTTTCCATCAGAAAATGCCCCCCTTTGGTTGTGGGGGTGTTTTTGGCCAGTTGTTCTTCAATTGCTTGTTGGTCTACCTGTTTATCAATCTGTAGGTTCAAGGGGGCATTGTCGCCAACTTTCTGCTGGTTCAGTTTGCCCTGTAGGTTGTTTATTTGCTGCGTTTGACCGGTCTCATTGACAAAGTCTGTACGGAGACTGTCGTTTTGACCGATCAAAGGGCCATAACAAAACCCTATCAAAAGTAGTAGAAAGCATTTTTTAAGGGAAAGTATCATAGGGTGTAGGGCAACTCTTTTTAAAATATCAATATTTTCTATCAGGTTTGTTGCCCGATAAAATTACAAAAAAAAGCCACAACAAAAGTGGTGGCCTTTCCTCAAAAAATTGTTAAAATTACTTGATCATCTGGAAACTGCGTTTGATAAAACTGGTCAGCGCTTCTCCGTGAAGTAGGTTCTGAGAGAGTTTTGCCAGGTCAAAGGCCTGTT
>JASMME010000162.1 GCA_030748365.1 Lutibacter sp. | reverse complement strand
TACCCCCATACCAAGTGTTCCTGACATGGCAATACTTGGAAACAGGTCATCTTTTTGCGCGGACAATTCCTGTGCGGTTGCATAGTCGGTTAGTAAAATTCCCAGTGCCAGGAAAAAAAAGTTGACGATGACCAGTACCAGGGTAAACCAGGCCATGTTTTTTTGGGCATCCTTTAAAGTCCTACAGGTTAGGTTTTTCTGCATCATATCCTGGTCCAATCCCGTCATGGCGATGGCGATAAAGGCCCCGGAAAAAAATTGTTTCCAAAAATAACGATCAGCCTTTACATCGTCAAAAAAGAAAGTGGTGGCATAGTCGCTTTCGGCAATATAAGACCATAAATTCTCAATTTCCAAAGCGGCGGAGACATGGTAGATACACACACCAACGGCGATCAACATGAACAATGTTTGTAAGGTATCTGTCCAGACAATGGTTTTGATACCCCCCCGGAAGGTATAGACCCAGATTAGCAAGATGGTCATGACAACGGTCATCCAAAAAGGAATCTGGTAACTATCAAACAAGATCAACTGGAGCACATTGGCCACTAGGAATAAGCGGAAAGAAGCGCCGATGACCCTTGACAACAAAAAGAAGGAAGCACCTGTTTTATAACTGTAGGTCCCAAAACGGTCCAATAGGTATCGGTAAATAGAGGTCAGGTTCAGCCGGTAATACAAGGGAAGCAAGACCCAGCCGATTACCGCGTAGCCCACTACGTATCCGAGTACCATTTGCATATAGGAGAACTGACTTCCTTCGACCCATCCAGGTACTGATATAAAGGTGACTCCAGAGAGAGAAGCCCCAATCATACCAAAAGCAACCAGGTACCAGGGTGATTTTTTATCAGCCTTAAAAAAAGCACTGTTACTGTCACTTTTCCCCGTAAAATAAGCAATCAGCAGCAGTACGGAAAAATAGGCTGTGATTAGCAGGAGTATGTGGGCAGGTTCCATAAACGCGTGTTGATAGTTTGGCTTGACAAAGAACGTAAAATTATTGAGAATATCCCCCGTGTATTGTACCTTTGCTGTATGATCTTCTCATCCAAACTCCTTGAAAACGCCGTTAGTGAAGTTGCTCAATTGCCAGGTATTGGGAAACGTACGGCCCTTCGACTGGTGCTACACCTGTTAAAACAACCCAAATCACAGACCCATCACCTGGCTGAAGCATTGATTCAATTGACAGAAGAGATCGTATTGTGCAAGCAATGTCATAACATCTCTGATGTAGAAGTTTGTGAGATATGTGCCAATCCTTTGAGGAAAAAAGAGGTCATTTGTGTGGTAGAAGACATCAGGGATGTAATGGCCATTGAAAATACAGGGCAATATAAGGGCTTATACCACGTTTTGGGAGGAAAGATATCACCTATTGAGGGCGTAGGCCCTCAACACCTGACCATTGATACTTTGGTTGAAAAGGTTCGGTCTGGAGCAGTGAAAGAGGTAGTTTTTGCCTTGAGCTCCACTGTTGAAGGTGATACGACGAATTTTTATATTTTTAAACAACTGGAGCCCTTTGACGTTGCTGTTTCAACCATTGCCCGTGGCATTGCTATAGGAGATGAGCTTCAATACGCTGATCAGCTCACCCTGGGTCGCAGTATTCTACACAGGGTTCCTTTCGAAAAATCCCTTTGATGCAAGTAACGGTGGTAATCGTTTCTTACAACGTAAGATCCTTTTTAGAACAATGTCTACTGAGTATTCAGGCCGCTTCTTCCCACCTGGATGTGGAGGTCGTTGTCGTTGATAACAATTCTTCCGATGCCAGTGTCGAAATGTTGCAAGAAAAATATCCCTGGGTCAAATGCATTCAGAACCCCCAAAATACTGGCTTTTCCAAAGCGAATAACCAAGGGGTTTCCCTGGCCAGGGGGCGTTATATTCTGGTTCTTAACCCCGATACAGTCTTGGCAGAAGACACCTTTGATCTGCTGATTGAATTTGCCAATTCAAAACCTGATTTGGGTATTGTAGGTGCCAAATTGATAGACGGAACTGGGCACTTTTTGCCGGAAAGTAAACGCAATATTCCCTCTCTGTGGACTTCTTTTTGGAAACTGTTTTTCATTGGTTCTCAATCGGGGAAAGGCTATTATGCAAGCCAGCTTCATAAAGATGCTACGGGCCGGGTGCCTGTGCTGGTCGGGGCCTTTATGTTTATGGAGCGATCTGTTTACTTGGAAGTCGGTGGTTTTGATGAAGATTACTTTATGTATGGGGAAGACATTGACCTCAGTTACAGGGTGCTAAAAAAAGGCTATCAAAACTATTATTATTCTGCGGTTCGAGTCCTTCATTACAAGGGGGAAAGTACCCTAAAGAACAGGCAGTACCTCAAGCATTTTACCAACTCCATGGCTTTGTTTTATAAGAAACACTTTGGTATCTATCGTTTCAAATATTTACTGGTCTATTTAGGAACCTGTCTGTGGTATATAGGCGCTTTTTTTAAGAAAAGTTCAAAAAAATATAAGAAACCGCTTGACTCACTGTTGTATATAGGTAGAAACGAGGCCTTGCTAACCCACCTCAAAGGTCGTTACCGGGTTTGTAGTGTTCAGCAAGAGGCGGGGCTTCAAGAGTTGCAGTCTGTTATTTCCAGCCAACAAATTTCATTGGTTGTTTTTGACAATCAGTGGCTTTCAAATAAGCAAATTCTTCAATATATGGAGGCGCTCAAGGAAAGCAACCTACGTTTTAGAATACATCCCCGGAGTACCAACTTCCTGATAGGCAGTGATACGGCAGTTGAAAGGGGAACAGTCGACCAGCTACCAGCCAGTTGCATTGCTAGGATGTAGCATCATTTGTTTGATCCCAATTGTGCTTCTGACGAATCTTTTTATACAGTTGAATACCCAGCATAAGCAGGACCGCTATTCCTACAATCCCCGCGACCCCAAAGATCCAGCCGAGGGTATTTTTTAAGACCACTAGAAAAACACAGGCAAAGAGGATAATGGTTGCTACCTCATTCCAAATGCGGAGGGCAAAGGCAGAATAACGAATAGTCCCTTTTTGGGCCTGGTTGTACAACAGTTGGCAGGTCCAGTGGTAGGCGTATAGCAGCCCTACAAACCCCAGTTTTATATGCATCCAGCCGGCGGAAAGCCAGGCGGGTTGCAGGTACAGTAACCAGGCAGCAAAAAAGCTGGCCAACAGGGCTGAAGGCCAGGTGATGATATACCAAAGCCTTTTGATCATCAACAGGTATTGTTTTGACAAGATATTTTTGACAACTGCGGGTTTGTCTTCTGCTTCCTTAAGGTAGATAAACAGCCGGATAATATAAAATAGCCCGGCAAACCAGGTGGTTACAAAAATAATATGCAGTGATTTGATATACAGGTATTCCATAAGTTTTAGTTTGCCCAATCATTGATCCAGTTTGCCAGAATTTGTGCCCAGTCTTCACGATCGTTCAGACAGGGAATATTCGCAAATTCTTGTCCGCCATTTTCCAGAAATGATTCCCGGGCCTCCATACCGATCTCTTCCAGGGTTTCCAGACAATCTGCTACAAAGGCAGGGGTGACCACTGCCAGTTTTTTAACACCGTTTCTGGCAAAATCTTCAATAGTTTGGTCGGTATAAGGCTGTAGCCAGGGGTCTCTTCCTAGTCGCGATTGAAAAGCGCTGCTATAATAACCGTCTTTTAGCCCCAATTTTTTAGCAACCCGCTTGGTGGTTTCATAGCACTGATGCCGGTAGCAAAATTCATGGGCTTTTGAATGGCTTTGGCAACAGGTCGCATTGAGCTGGCAGTGGGAATGGGTGATGTCAGATTTTTTGATATGTCTTTCCGGAACGCCGTGGTAAGAAAAAAGAATATGATCGGCGGGGTTTTTTTCCAAGGCTTCCCGAACACTGTTGCTTAAAACCTCTATATAGTCGGTTTGGTGGTAAAAGGCAGGTATATTTGAAAGGCTAAGTTGTGGAAAATGTTTTTTAACCAACGCCTCCGCAAGGGCCAAGATGGTCTCTGTGGTAGCCATGGCAAACTGAGGATACAGCGGAATTAGCAA
>JASMME010000161.1 GCA_030748365.1 Lutibacter sp. | reverse complement strand
CAAAAGGTAACCAATCCACAAGTATCAGGGATCAACACCTCTGACCATGTAGGTGAATTCTCCCATTCAGGCAATAACTGGTGGGCAGGCATCGCTTCAACGGAGCTGTCCTATACCTTCGATTTTGCCCAAACACCTTATTTTAGGATGAAGGTCTATGCAGCACAGCCGATCTATATCCTATTCAAACTAGAAAATGCAGCAGATGGTGGAATCAACAGCGAGGTGGGCTACCAAATGACAGCCGATCAGACCAACCAATGGACGGAGCTGGTATTTAATTTCAGCGGTGTTACGGTCAACGACCTAAACAAGGTAGTCTTGTTTTTTGATCCAGGACAAGACCATTCCGAGGCTGGTACCAAGTACTATTTTGATGACATCACCGCCAGCAGCGTACCTCCTGCAGTTAACATTGCTTACAGCCCTGAAAATGAAGCTAACGGGGTAGAATTGTTCTCGCAATGTGAGATCAGCACCAATTTTTCCCTGCAAATGATCGATGACAGTGCCCTTACGGATCTTTCTACTATTGTTTGGCTCAAAGAAACAGATGCCAATGGTGCAGATGTTCCCTTTACAGCCAGCCTGAGCAATGATCAAAAGAAGATTA
This sequence comes from Lutibacter sp., assembly GCA_030748365.1. Lineage (GTDB taxonomy): Bacteria > Bacteroidota > Bacteroidia > Flavobacteriales > Flavobacteriaceae > Lutibacter. The sequence goes on along the minus strand of JASMME010000161.1, from coordinate 3,498 downwards.
CCATTATACCCAATGACTTACTTTCTGTAAATACCGTATATTCCTACGGTATTTATGACAACCTGATTGAATATGCAGAAACCCAGGTAGTGGTAGAAAATGTCTCGGCCTCTTTTACCACCAGAACGACCCAGCCTTCGCTGCAATTGTATGATGATTTTGACGGAAATTCAGTGTGTAGTGTGGTAGAAACCATGGGTGATCCTGCCAGTCCTTACGCCTTTACCAATGATCCTGCCGGTGGCACCAATCAGGTGTTGCAATGGGACAAAGGTGGTTCCTGGTGGGGTTGGGAAAGAATTCATTTCGAACTGGAAAAACCGATTTCTATTGATGGAGACAATCTCTATGAATTGAAGATATTTGCCCCCAAAACAGGGTATGTACGACTTAAAATAGCCAATCAAAAGGACGAAAACGGTGCCATATTTGTTGAAACAGATGCCAACTTTACCAAGATCAACGAATGGGAGACCCTTTATTTTAAATTCTCCGGTACCATTCCGGAGGCAGACTATACCCACTTATTTATCTATATAGATGGGGGAAGCACTGACGCAGTCACCTATTATATTGATGAGGTAAAAGGGCCCGATCTTATTACTGATGCCGATGGTGATGGGGTTGATGACGAGCAGGATGCTTGTCCGGATACCCCGGAGGGTACTGCAGTTGACCTTAGCGGATGTCCGGTAGTCGTCCTTCCTTTTGATAACTTTAGCATGGAAGCCACCGGGGAGAGTTGTGCTGGTAAGGCCAACGGGCAATTGGTCATCACCGCCCAGGAAACCTATGATTATGTGGCTACCATTGACGGTACCGATTACCCCTTTACCAACAACAGCCTAAGCCTCGATAACCTGGCCAGTGGCAGCTATGAGGTTTGTATCTCCATTACCGGGGAAAATTACCAGCAATGTTTTACGGTAACAATTGCTGCTGGTAGCAGTATCTCTGGAAAGGCCACTACCACCTCCAACAAGGTGCATGTGACGATTGATCAGGGGACTGCACCGTATACCGTGTATATCAATCAGCAAGCGGTTTTAAAGACAAAAGATACCACCTTCGAACTGGCGGTAAAACACGGAGACTTGCTGGAAGTAAAAACGGATATTGACTGCGAGGGTACTTTTTCCAAAACAATGGAACTGTTAGATGGCATTGCCTTGTATCCAAACCCAACCAGGGGGGCGTTTGACATCCTTTTACCTATGGTACAAAGCGAAGTAACGATTGAGTTGTTCAATAACCTCGGACAGCAACTATCAGCCAAAACCTATCCGGTCATTTCCGGTAAGGTACAAGTACAACTTGGAAATAAGCCCAAAGGATTGTATTTTGTAAAAATCAACCTGGCCTCGCCCATCACTTTAAAAATCATAAAACAATAATCATGAAGAAGTTTGTATATACCATCACACTCAGTTTTATACTATGGTCTTGCGGAGGTTCCGGAGGAGATGAGCCTGCGCCAACACCTGTAAACGAAGCGCCGAGCACCCCTGAACTGGTTGGGCCGGCAAACAATGAATTGTGTATTGACAGCGCTGTTACCTTTAGCTGGAATGCCTCGGCTGATCCTGAAGGAGATGCCATCACCTATCAGCTAGAAATCGCCCAAGACAATCAGTTTGCCAGTATTGACCATACCTTGTATGTATCGGGCACTTCCAAAGCGGTCTCACTAGAAAGAGGTGTGGCTTATTACTGGAGGGTAAAGGCCACCGATATCAACAATGCCGCGAGCGCGTATTCCGCTACCTACCAGTTTTATACTGAAGGAGCAGGCAGTCAGAATCACATACCATTTGTACCGACACTGGTAAGCCCGGGACTAAACGCCATCGTACAAGAGGCGTCTACCACCCTAACCTGGACTGCGAGTGATGTTGACAATGACCCCCTGACCTTTGATGTCTATTTTGGTACGACCAACCCACCCGATCAGGTTGCTACCGATCAGACAGAACTCAGCTATGACGTTAGTCTTGAGGCCTCTTCCACTTACTATTGGAAAGTGGTGGTTAAAGATGACAAAGGAGGTGAGGCCATCGGACAGGTATGGGGTTTTAAAACAGATTGATAGCCCATCAATGCTTATAACTACTATAAAAGGCTGCTTTTTAAAGCAGCCTTTTGTTTTGTATAGGGCTTTTTATTCTTTGCCAATGATTGTTGTCAGTACAAAAAACAGGTACAGCGTTGGTTGGAGGAGCGCCAGTGGTAAGATCAAAATCATTAAGTAACAAGGATTGGTAATTGTTAAGAACCGTTTGTGTAAGAACTACCTAAAAACCCTCCAAGCCGAGCCAGACCAAACAAAGTTTAAGGACTCATGGTTAATATTGTTATCTAAGTTTACGATTCCTAAAAGGGTTGGTGAAATATTGTTAACCAAGATTCTATTAGTAGTCTTATCACTTGAGTCCATTTCTACAATGGTAATCGTTTTCCCCTTGATAGTTATGTTGTTTAAGGTAATGGTTAAATCACTACTTCCCGAGGTATTGTCTACAAAGAATAAGTTGTATTCCTCTAGATCTCCAACTGAAATGGTTTGAGAGGAGCTTATATTGGAATAATAGATTTTGTATGTTGAATTGGTACCATCTACATAGTTTTTAGTAGCAGCATCCTGCACGCTGGTAGGGTCTGCCAAATTATTAATACGATTGCTTCCCATAGTGATATCTCCACTCATAGTTCCGCCAGCCAAGGCCAGTTTTTCAGTATCTAATTCTGCAAGGGCTGTTTGAACAGTTGTTGAAGCAATAGCCCCTGTAGCCGATGAGTTTACTTCAGCGGCAGTTTGGTCATCGGTAGAAGCCGCATCTGCATAAGCGGTGGTGGCCACTTTGGTAGAATTGTTCCCCGCCGATTGTGTAGTAGCTGTTGTTGCTGAATGAATAGTTCCGTTAAGTTCACCTGAAAACGTAGTAGCTGTAATGGTCGCCCCACCTGATATGTTGTTATTTCCCATAGCGATATCTCCACTCATAGTTCCGCCAGCCAGCGGAAGTTTTGTATTTGCCTGTGTGTCTACATAAGTCTTTACGGCTTTTTCAGTTGGGAAATCAGTATCTGAATTATCCGTCAATGTACCATCGGTTGATTTGTTCGCTGTATCTTCTTTAAGCGCAATGGCAGTATCTGCGTCTGATTCGTTCTGATCTACATCAGCTTGCACGGCATTAATAGCAGCAGTTTCCTCCAAGGCAGAAAGATTAACAGTAATGTCTGTAGCACCCTCACTAATGGTCAACACACTTGATCCATCTATGGTTGCCCCCGTAATATCATCATCGGTTGTGATAGCCCCAACCTGTGTGTCTACATAAGTCTTTACGGCTTTTTCAGTTGGGAAATCAGTATCTGAATTATCCGTCAATGTACCATCGGTAGATTTATTGGCGGTGTTTTCTTTAAGCGCAATGGCAGTATCTGCGTCTGATTCGTTCTGATCTACATCAGCTTGCACGGCATTAATAGCAGCAG
>JASMME010000160.1 GCA_030748365.1 Lutibacter sp. | reverse complement strand
GTTTTCCTTTTCCAAAAGCAAGTACCTCAACCTGTTGATTGACTATGAACGCTATGTTACCTTGAAACAAAGGATTCAAAAATGCTTTACTGAACCCGCAAACAAGCTAGATATGTACAGTGCTGATGGGAGTAATGGCTATATCAACATTGAAGATGGAAAGCGTTACGACATCCTGATCATCGCCAGGGATTTTAAGGGAAATGAGCAGCAAATAAGAATTCCCATTGTGGGGTCAAAGGAAGCAGCCGTCAACAAGCTGGTTGAAAAAACAACCCCTTATAAGATTGCTCATACGGCTTTTCACAAATTTACGAAACGCGGCGTGTCCGTGGCCTTTCCCAAAAACACCTTTTACCAGGATCTCTACCTCGATTTTAAGGTTTCTGATTCCCTGGTACAGGTGCATACACCTACCCGCCCACTCCACAAAAAATACACCCTGACCTTTGATGTTTCTACCCTCAATGAGACAGAGAAAGCACAGACTTATATTGCTTCCGTAGATAGGCAGGGAAAGACAGGTTATCAGAAAACCGTAAAGAAAGATAGTACTTTTTATACCAGTACAGGAAAACTGGGAAACTTCAAACTGGCAAGAGATATTGAAAAACCCCTTATTAGCTGGCATAATTTTAGAGACGGACAATGGCTAACTCACTTTGAGAAACTGGAAATAAAAATCAAAGACGAAGGGTCTGGAGTCCACAGTTACCAGGGTACTATTGACGGCCAGTGGATTCTTATGGAATATAATCTGAAAAAAAACGTTCTCACTTATGACTTGCGTGATATTTCTTTTACAAAAGCGGCCCATCAACTCGACGTTACCGTGACGGACAATGTGGGCAATTCAGTCACAAAATCGGCAACATTTTACCGAAAAAAATAAGTTTTTCAAATGATTCACAGGCAAATAAGTCCGCAATTGCACAGCAGTTGGTATACAGGATTAGTAGCGTTGCTACTGCTGATTTTGTTTGCTGGTCAATTACAGGCACAAACAGCCACTCTTAGCGGCTGGATAACCGACGCCGAACAAAGACCCATTGAAGGTGTCAGCATCACTTTTCTTAATTCAGGGGTAAGTTCGGATGCAATGGGTTATTTTAAATGTGATATTCCGACTGACAAGCCGGTCACCCTGCGGTGGCGTCATGTAGCTTACCAAACCGTTGAAAAACGCGTACATGCCACTGAGGGCGCACAGCTAAAGCTTAGCTTGGAAATGGTCTTAAAGATCGAGGAGATAGCGGAGGTTGTGGTCGCACAGTCTCCTAACAACCCCAAGGGACAGGTTCGTATTAATGCGGCCCAGCTTGTCAATATTCCAGGCGCAAACCAGGGCGTTGCAACGGTACTGACCACCCTACCTGGTGTCAACAGCAACAATGAATTGAGTACCCAGTACAAAGTGCGCGGCGGAAATTTTGATGAAAACTTGGTATATGTCAACGGTATTGAAGTATACCGACCTTTTCTGATACGCTCCGGACAACAGGAAGGACTTAGTTTTGTGAATAGTGACCTGGTGGAAAACGTACGCTTTTCTGCAGGTGGATTTCAAGCAAAATACGGGGATAAACTATCCTCTGTGCTGGACATACAATACCGAACACCAACAAAATTTTCTAGCCGCTTTCGCGCCAGTTTACTGGGCGGAAGTATGGCTGTTGAGGGCAGTATGTTCAATCAAAAACTACGGGCTTTGCTAGGGATTCGCTACCGAAACAACCGCTTGTTTGTAAACAGCAAAGACACCAAGGGGGCATACAAACCTAATTTTACCGATGTTCAAACAGCTTTTACCTACTTGCTAAACAAACGATTCAGCCTTGATTTTATAGGAAATTTTTCACTAAACAACTACAATCATAGCCCCAAAACACGCCGTACAAAGTTTGGTACTTTTGACCGTCCATTGGAACTAATCGTCTACTATCAGGGTCAGGAAAAAGACCGCTTTAAAACCTTGTTCGGTGCGCTCAGGGGGAACTATCAACCAAGCGAACACCTCCAGACAAGTCTTAGCCACAGTATTTATCATACAAGCGAATCAGAATTCTTTGACATCCTGGCCCAGTATCAGCTAGGACAGGTAAATAATGATTTTGGGGCTGACGCCTTTGGTGAAGTGATGTACTCGCAAAACATTGGCGGACAGCTGAATCATGCCAGGAACGAACTGGATGCCCTTATCAATCAAACAGCCCTTAAGGCCACTTACCAAAAAGAAGGGCATCAAATAGACTTAGGGCTAAGTTTTAAATACGAGGATATCAGGGATCGTATCAAGGAATGGGAAGTAATCGATTCTGTGGGATTCAGCCTTCGCCCGCCCCATCACACGGCCAACCACCAGCCTTATGAAGCGTTTACTGGTGACATCATCCCCTTTCAACATATCCTGTCTCAACACAAGACGCAGTTGGCAAGATTTAGCTGGTTTATACAGTACAGCCGTCAGGCTTATTGGCAAAAACACCAGGTCTGGTTCAACGTTGGACTGCGATCGCAACAATGGCGGGTAAAAGGGATAGGACTTGAGGAAGCGCATAACCAAGTTCGCAGCCTGCGTGCACAAATAGCCATCAAACCAGATTGGGAAAAGGAAATGCGCTTCCGGCTTTCAGGCGGTCTCTACGCCCAACCGCCCTTCTATAAGGAACTGCGAAATCACCAGGGTATGCTTGTTCCTAACGTAGGAGCTCAGAAATCAATCCACGTGGTATTGGCCAACGATTACAGTTTTGAACTCTGGAATCGCCCCTTTAAACTAATCAGTGAAGCCTATTATAAACAGCTTTATGACGTCAATACCTATACGGTTGACAACGTGCGGATACGGTATGCCGCCAACAACAATGCTACTGCCTATGCCAGCGGTCTTGACCTACGACTCAACGGAGAGTTTGTACCCGGTACGGAGAGTTGGGTGAGTATGGGCTTTTTACAAACGGAAGAAAACAGCCAGGAACGCGGGTATATTCCACGTCCTACCGATCAACGTTTTAAGTTTGGAATGCTCTTTCAAGATTATGTTCCCGGCATCCCAAACATCAAAATGTACCTAAACCTGGTATACAATACCGGGGTTCCTGGTGGGGCGCCTGCCTATACCGATCCTTATGACTATTTGCGCAGACTGAACGACTATAAACGAGCGGATATCGGGATCTCTTATGTACTTAAAGACCCACAGAGCAAAGTGTCTGCACCATGGTTGGATGGTTTTGAAGAATGCACAGTAGGCTTTGAAATTTTTAATATGTTCGATATCAAAAATGCCATTACCAATACCTGGGTGCGGGATGCCTATTCAAAACAATTCTACGGCATTCCCAACTATATGACCCAGCGGGTATTCAATCTAAAAATAGCCTTTAAAATATAACCTTAGCAATAACCCTATCAATTAAAAATACACCCATGAATCGATTACTCCTAATCTTAACAGCTTGCTTATTAATCCAGTGTACAACAGCCCCTATAGCCAGCCCACCAATGGCTAAAAAAGTTGATAAAACCATACGGACCCACGATGATACACGGATAGATCCCTATTTTTGGATGCGCCTGAGCGATGCGCAAAAAACAGCCGATACGCCAGACCAACAGACCCAGGATGTATTGGACTACTTGGGAGCGGAAAACAACTACCTGGAATCCGTTATGAAGCCTACCGAAGGCTTGCAAGAGACCTTGTACCAAGAAATGCTGGGAAGGATCAAACAAGATGATACGTCAGTACCAATCAGCCTCAACGGATATACGTATTATACCCGCTATGAGGAAGGACAAGACTATCCCTTCTATTGTCGGAAGGAAAACAAGCCTGAAGCCGCGGAAGAGATCATACTCAACGGACCAGAGATGGCGAAGGGACAGTCCTATTTTGCCATCGGAGGGCGAACGGTGAGTGAAAACAATGAATTACTTGCCTACAGTGTTGATCTTTTATCAAGAAGGTCCTATACGATTTATGTAAAAAACCTATTGACCGGTGAACTACTCGCAGAAGAAATACCCGCCACTACCGGTGGGATCACCTGGGCCAATGACAACAAGACCCTCTTCTATACCAAAAAGGATCCCATTACCCTGCGCTCTTATCAGA
>JASMME010000015.1 GCA_030748365.1 Lutibacter sp. | reverse complement strand
GCTGTCTGAGACCCTTTAAAAACGGATCGAAGATCACTTAAAAAAATACACCGTAAACGGCCGCAATGTACTGGTGACTTCGATCATTGGCCAAGTAGGAGAAGGCACCAGTGACCCTACGCGGGGGCAACAGGGTGGAAACACCCCAAACAAGGCACGTATCACTGTCGATTTTGTCAAATTCATGGACCGGCAGGGCCTCGATACGGAAACGGTACTGATAGAAATCAGGGAACTGCTACAAGACATTCCCGGAGTGAACATAACGGTAGACAGGCCCTCGGATGGCCCGCCAACAGGAGCCCCAATCAATATTGAAGTGGCCGGAGATGACTATGCTACACTTCTGAAAACTGCAGAGCAAATGCGGGTATTCCTCAATGCGAAGAGCATTCCCGGAATAGAGGAACTGAAACTGGACGTGGAACAGGGCAAACCGGAACTCCCTATTTATATTGACCGGGGAAAAACCCGTAGTCTGGGCATTTCAACCGGACAAATCGCGGATGCCCTGAGGACTTCCCTGTTTGGCAAAGAAATTTCCACCTTTAAGGATGGCGAAGACGATTACCCCATCAACCTACGACTGATGGACAGGTACCGCTATGATAAAGACGCGCTGATCAATCAAAAAATTACCTTTAGAAATCAAAATAACGGGCGCATTGTACAGGTACCCATTGCTGCGGTGGCCAGCGCGGAAAAATCGACCACCTTTAACACGGTTAATCGCAAGGATATGAACCGGGTTATTACGGTCAGTTCAAACGTGCTGGAAAATTACAACCCTTCTTTGGTAAATGATGAGATTAAAAAGGCACTGGAAAAATTTACCTTACCCAAGGGTATGTCTCTTTCTTTTACCGGGGAACAAGAATCGCAGGCAGCGGAAATGGCCTTTTTAAGCAAGGCCCTTATGATCGCTGTATTCCTGATCTTTTTGATCCTGGTAGGACAGTTTAACTCCACCACCACGCCGATCATCATCTCCTTGTCTGTGCTGTTAAGTCTGATTGGGGTATTGTTGGGTTTGATTATTTTTAGAATGGAATTTGTGGTCATGATGACCATGATTGGAATCATTTCCCTGGCGGGTATCGTGGTCAACAATGCAATCGTACTCATCGATTATACCAAGTTGGTCATGGCGCGAAAACGCATTGAAAAAGGCCTGGGCCGAAATGCGCTGAGCAAAGAACTGATCTTTGAAAGCATCGTGGAAGGGGGAAAAACACGCCTGAGACCGGTATTGCTGACCGCCATTACCACCATTTTGGGACTGCTGCCACTGGCCATCGGTATCAATTTAAATTTTATGACCTTGTTTACAGAATTCGATCCACAATTCTATATCGGGGGTGAGAACGTGGCCTTTTGGGGGCCCATGTCCTGGACCATTATCTTTGGACTGACCTTTGCCACCTTCCTGACCCTAATCATTGTTCCGGTCATGTATTCGCTGACAAATCATATAAAACTGCGTTTGAAAAGCAACTAAGTAAGTCTATAAAAGCGGCCCTTCGGTGTCGCTTTTTTTATGTTAATTTGTGACAAAGACAGGTGCTTTGAGAAAACGACGAACATATACGGTGGAAGAGGCCATGCGGACACTGGAGGGCTATTGTGCCTTCCAAGAGCGCAGCCACCAGGAGGTGGAGAAAAAGCTGGCGGCCATGCAGCTAATTCCGGCGGCGAAAGAGCAGATCATAAGCCACCTGCTGCAACAGGATTTTTTAAATGAGGAACGGTTTGCGAAAAGCTATGTACGGGGGAAGTTCTCCCAGAAGAAATGGGGTAGGATTAAGATTGTTCAAGGCCTTAAGCGTCGGCAAATTTCTAGCTATAATATCCAAACTGCCTTAAAGGAGATTGACGAAAACACCTACCTGGATACGCTAAAGACCCTGGCAGACAAAAAATGGCCATTGATTCGGGAAACTGATGTCTATAAGAAACGAAATAAACTCTCCCGTTTTCTGCTGTCAAAAGGCTATGAATCCACCCTGGTATACAAGGAGGTGGAGGGCTTTGTATAGGGGCTATTTTAGGGCATCTACGTAACGTTATAGGACTTTACTGTTTAGCAACACGTAACACCGGTGCTTCTACCGGACGGTCTGACGCTGATGCCTCCAGTGCTTTGCGTAAACGCTCAGCTGTATAAAGGGTGTTGATCTTGGCATTGATGGCCGCAAACAGCTGCTGTACCTTTGCATGTTCTTCCCCTACCTCAATATCCTTGATAGAAGGAATATCGGCCATGTCCGCCAAGCGCAGTGCTTGGTTATCCAATACGTGTAAACGGGCAATGACCGCCGGTTCTTTAAGGCTGGTGATACGGATAGAATCTGTCAGTGCCCTGGTCAGGGTGGCCAGCTCTTGGGCATTGGCTAAGACCTCACTTATTGACATATGACGATACCTCGCTAAAAATTCGGCAAGATTGCTGTATTCGGGCCATTGATCCAGGGCCTTTTGGGCCGTTGGTACCAGCACTACAGGCGCAGGGAGCGCTTCCTGGGACTTGCCAGGCAAGGTAGTAATTGCGGGATCAGTACTTGAAGGCCCTGCCTTTGGTTGACAAGAGACCGCCCCGCACAGAACAAGGAGTAAAAAACCGAACAAGTACTTCATATTGATTTCTATTTGTGTCAAAAATAGGCATAAATATACGCTTATAATAACAAAACCGCCTTTTGATGAAAAAGTTAACTTAGCCCAAGGGAAATTTGAAATTTACCTATCTTTGTATTACCTAAAATTAACAAGCAAACCATAATGAACAAGCGCATTTTACTCATTGGTGCCTGTGGTCAGATCGGTTCAGAACTGACCCTGAGATTACGTGAACTGCACGGAAACAAGGCGGTGATTGCTGCTGATATCCGGGAAGGAACCAAGGAATTGATGGAATCGGGGCCTTTTGAACGGTTGGATGCCCTGGACCGGGAGGCCGTCAGACAGGTCATTGAAACCTACGGAATCCAAGAGGTCTACCTGATGGCAGCCATGCTGTCGGCCACCGGAGAAAAATACCCCGAAAAAGCCTGGCAGCTAAATATGGGCACTTTGTTCAATATACTCGACCTGGCAAAAGAGGGCTTGATAAAAAAGGTTTTCTGGCCCAGTTCTATCGCCGTTTTTGGGCCCAGTACCCCCAAGGAGAACACCCCACAAGAAACGGTTATGGAGCCGGAAACCGTCTATGGCATCAGCAAACAAACCGGAGAAAGATGGTGTGCGTATTACTTTCGTAAATACGGGGTAGATGTCCGGAGTATTCGGTATCCGGGAATCATCAGCTGGAAGACCCTTCCGGGCGGCGGGACCACCGACTATGCCGTAGAAATCTACCACAACGCCCTGCTGATTGGAAAATACCACTCCTTTTTACGAAAAGATACCCGCTTGCCCATGATGTATATGGACGATGCCATTGAGGCCACCATCCGTATCATGGAGAGCGCCCCGGAAAACATCAAAGTACGGTCTTCTTACAATATAGCTGCAATGAGTTTTACTCCAGAAGAAATTGCCGCAGAGATCAAACGAATCGTTCCAGAGTTTACCATCAAATACCGGGAAGATTTTAGGCAGACCATTGCGGATGGCTGGCCGAGAAGTATCGACGACTCAAAAGCCCGGGAAGACTGGGGTTGGGCGCACCGTTTTGACCTAAAGAAAATGTCAGAACACATGCTACAAAGCCTGTATAAGCGGTATGACGAAGTGTAAACTGGGTTGTTAGAAATCTTTCTTCTTCAGTTTCCAGTTCATACGGAGCAGTGGCAACCACACCCATAGTACCAGTACCAACAAAGAGGAAAGCATTCCGAAACTGGTCCCAAAAAACTTCTTAAAAACCGCCCCCGTATAACCCAACAAAGCGGAAATATCGAGTTGTAACAAGATCAGAATCCGCGACAAGTCTATGGGATTAAACATCGTCGCTGCCAGGGAAAACGTATCCAAGGGGTATTCGTTAAAAAGTAACAGGGAGATCATAAAAAGACCGTCGTAGATAACGGCCAACATAAGCCACATTAAAATGGCATAGCCAAAGCCCTTGATCTTATTCTCGGTGGAAAGGGCAATATTGTAGGACAAGGCCACAAAAATAAAATTCAGAAAAGCCCCCACAACCAGCAACAAGCCAAAATCAAAAATGGCTGCAGACATAAAAAGGCCGTATAGGACAAAGGGAATCCCAAGCCCCAAAACCAGGCTTAGGGTCAGGGATAAGGAAACCCCTACATATTGCCCCCTAATGATATGACTTCGCTGGATGGGCTGTGCCAATAATAGCTCGGTAAACTCTTTGGAGTTGTAATAGTACATCACACCGAAAATGGTTCCGATAAGCGGCGTCAATACGATGATGATATTCATCAGGGTGATTACGGCTTTGGAGACATCGTTGTTTAGGAACAACAAAACAAAACCGAGTAAGAGGTAAAAACCAAAGTATACATAACTCCAACGGCTTCGCATCAGGTCGTAAAAACTGTATTTTAGTATCTTAAGCATATTGTTTTGATATTAGTTGGGCAATGGCAGCTTCGAGGTCTTTGTGTCCGGTTTCTTTCTTTAGCACCTCGATACTTCCTTTAAAATAGATTTTTCCATCGAGCAGAAAAACAATTTCATCGGCTATTTCATCCACAAAACTCATAATATGGGTGGTGATTAGGATGGTTTTGCCCTGGGCCTTTTCCTGCTGAATCAGTTGTTTCAGATGGATTAGGGATATCGGATCGAGACCTGTGGTCGGCTCGTCGAGAATGATCAGCTCACTATCAAACATAAAGGTAAGGACAATATTGACCTTTTGCTTGGTTCCTCCAGAGAGGTTACCGAGTTTCTTGGACAAAAAATCTTCCAAGCCAAAAAGACTGATAAGGCCTTTTTCATTGGCCGCTTTCGGACGTAGGTTTTTGACCATCTTAATGAGTTCAGAAACCGTAAGATTGGGCGGAAAATTGGCAATTTGAGGCAGGTAGTTCAAATGATTCCTGTACTGGTGTTTTCCCAAGATATCTTGCCCATGTAATGCAATGCTACCGCTGTTGGGAATGACCATCCCCAGCAAGGTTTTGATCAGGGTGGTCTTGCCAGATCCATTGGGGCCGAGTACGGCAAAAATACCGCCCTTCTTAATACTGAGGTCCAGGCCGTCCAAGACGGTCAGTTTGCCGAAACTTTTGTGTAAATCCTTGATTTCAATCATTGATACGCTGCATTAAAGGGTTCTTGTCCATCAGGTTATCCGGGGTAAAAACCGGAGATACCTTTTCTGAGAAATTGAGGATGTCCACAAACAGACTTCTCAATAAAACAAGGGATTCTGGGGTTTTGTTCACCAAATAAGAGAATAGTTTGACCGGTCGGTAAGGCACATCGCCCAGGCCATCCTTGTCGAGGTCGTATCCGCTGTATTCACTCCAGTAATTGTTATTAAAACGATTGTCGTTTACCTTGCGGTAATACGACATGTCGAGGTAATTGTGCATAAAATCATTTTTTTCAAAAATGTTCGTATAACAGGCTCCAGCTATCTTGATGGCCCAACCGTTTCGCAAAAAAGTATTGTGGGTATACTGGATCCGGGTGCAACCTTCTCCCTTGATAGCCACCGTGTTTTTACTAAAAACATTGCGGTAGATCTCGGCATCGTAGATTTCTTTGAGTAGCAATCCATAGGAAGCTGCCCCCCAGTTATTCATGAATTTGTTTTCGTACATACTGATGTACTTTGAAAACATGACAGCCACGCCCGAACCGTTGTTTCTAAACTCGTTGTGGTGATAGATATCCCGGTTGGAGAACATAAAATGCAAGCCGTAGCGAAGGTTTTGGTAACTCAGGTTGTGAAAAACTTCACTGTCGTCCACAAATTCAAAATAAATGCCGTCACGCATATGGAAAAGTTCATTGGCGCTGACCTCCATTCCGGTGCTGTGCCAAATATGTACGCCGTTCCCAGAACCAGCCTCCGTCGTTCCTTGGCCAGAAATGTTGTTACGGCGAATACGTCCGCGTGCTGATTTCTCAATAAGGATGCCGAAAAAAACATTTTCCAACACACAATCCTCTATGGTAAAATCTTTGGCTCTCACCACTTTAATGGCCGCATGGTCTACCGTGTAGCTAACCCCTACATTGATTATCTTCAGCCCTTTGATGGTAAAATGGTCTGTTTCAAAGATCAGGATACCCGCAGCCTGCTCGCCATCGATCACTGCGCCTTCTTCCCCGATTAACGAGATGGATTTATCAATCACGATGCTGTTCTCCCGGTACCAGCCTTTTTGGACACGCACCTCATCTCCGTCCTCAGCCATGGCAATGGCTTCTTTAACCGTGCTAACCTCACAAGTCTGGCAAACCACTATCTGTTTGGCAAAAACCGCCGGTATACAAGCGAGCAGCCCAATCAAGATACACAGCTTTTTCATCAGTTGTTCTTCAGGATTGTTGAAAGGGATGACCAGCTATGGATGGTGCCGGTATGTTTTTGTTGAACAGCCTTGGCTGCAGCAGTCGATTCCAGGGCCGAAAGATAGGCGCCCATCGGACTTTTGATCTGTTCACTAATTAGGTAACTGGCTTCTCTGGCAGGAATCATTTTTCCAGGATTTCCATAATCGGCCACCAGGAGTATCGCCAGGTTGTCTTCTCCTTTTTCGCGCAGCTCGTTGACCATACACTCAATGGCGTCAAACTTGAATTGCTTTCCTTTGTTTGTAACGTATTGGGCCGCATGTACCTGGTCGACTATCATCATCTTACAGTAATGACATTGGTCATTACCAAAGTCAATAGGGGCCGGGGCCACCTCACAAGACAGGGTAGTCAACACAAGGAATAGGGTACAAAAAAATGGACTTTTCATCATCGTAATTTTAGGGCACAAATATACACAAAACAATCTTGCTGTCTGGCGCAAACAGGTGTTTAGTTCTCTTCGGTGAACGCAGGGAAAATAGCTAGCTGGCTTTGGCTTCTTTTTTTCCGATCCTATAGGCCCAGAAAATCAGTAGCATGCCTATAAACATCATATAAGCTCCTGACCTGGGATAGGAATGGGCTGTAAAATTTAGGATGTCTTTAGAACCAAAAAGTGGTGGCTGGAAGCCCATAGGGCTACCGTCAGGATTTTTAAAGTTCATGATGGCCTTTGGGTCCAGATTGTGTCCGTAATCGTACTCCCACAGATAGAAATCGGTCATACCTGCAATGCCCAATAAACACATCAACACCAACCAGGCAAAGAACCAGCGATATCCGCCTGTAAAGCCTATGAGAACCCCCAGTGCCGTCATGATGGCCACAGCCCAGGGAAATAGGGAAAACTCAGGGATGGTTTCGGGAATGTATTTCATACCGACATAGTGGTTCATCAGGTTGATATTCTTGATGTCGTGCTCATGGGTGTCTTCGAATTTATGGGTGTAGATATCCATCCCGAGCGGAATGGGATACTGGGGAGCTTCCAGGGTAATGTTCCACATAGGTAAGACAAACAATCCGAGTAAAAACAGGGATCCTAGTATCATCAATTTATTGGCCTTTTTCATGGGGTATACTGTAGGGGATTAAAAACGGGCGGGTTTACATACCCGCCCGTCTACAATTTATTAAAACATTTATATTGTCAGAACAGGTTATTCAGCATCCACGGCATCACCGTCCAGGGTAAAGGAAATCGGTACCTTAGAGCCTTTGGGTGAAACCCTGACATATCCCTGCATTTCTTGGTGCAGCGCAGAACAGAAATCAGTACAATAGAAAGGCCATACACCTACATGCTTGGGCTCCCATATAAAGGTTTCTGTTTGTCCGGGCATAATGAGCAACTCGGAAGTGTTGGCGCCAATCATAGAGATACCGTGCGGTACGTCGTAATCCTGCTCTAGGTTGGTCACGTGGAAATATACCTTATCACCTACCTGCACACCTTCAATATTGTCAGGCGCAAAATGCGAACGGATCATGGTCATATATATATGCACCTCTTTTCCTTTTCTAACCACCTTGGCTTCCTGCTCATTCTTGGTTACATAGGGGTGGTTGTTTTCTTCTAATTTATAGATCTTCTTAGACCTAGGTTTTACCAAATCAGCAGGAATTCCAGCTGCGTAATGGGGCTCTCCAATCGTTGGGAAATCGAGCAATAACTCCATTTTCTCTCCAGAGATATCATATAGTTGGGCAGAATGGGTTACCTCAGGTCCGGTAGGCAAATACCGGTCTTTGGTAATCTTGTTCATGGCCATTAAGTATTTTCCAAAAGGCTTTGCTGAATTTCCTCCAGGTATCATTAGGTGTCCTACAGAGTAATAAGTTGGTTTTCTGTCAATGACCTCCCAGGTTCCGAGCTTCCACTTAACAACCTCAGAAGAGATAAAGAAGGTGGTATACGCGTATCCTTCTGCATCAAATTCTGTGTGCAAAGGGCCCAAACCTGACTGCTTCACACTACCGGCATGTACCGCTTCAAAATCAACGATCGGAATGCCATAAGCGTCTCCGGAAAATTGCTCATTTTCGATGGCTTTTATCATCTTAGAGAAGGAGTGTACCGTTACATCGGCAGACAGTTTACCACTACCTACAATGTACTCTCCGGTAGGATCTACGTCACATCCATGCGGTGATTTTGGGGTGGGTAAGAAATATACAAGACCGGGGCATTCTGCTGGGTCTAGCATACGCACTTCCTTTTTCCAGGTAGTGGTTGCCATGTGGGTAGATTCGTCATAAATATTGTGCGCATAATTCGTTGGCAAGGTTTTGAATTTGCCCGCTTTGATATACTCTTCAGCCTTTTTCCAGTTTACGGCTGCAATAAAATCCTTGTCGTTTTGGGAAGCGTTGACTTCTAAGAGTGAGTTCGCTTCTTCAGAATTGTAGGTCGTGAAAAAGAACCATCCATGAGAATCACCTCTTCCAGGGTGGGCTTTGTCATAGTCAAAACCAGGCATCATGATCTGGAAAGACATATCCATATGTCCTTCTTCTGGATCTACTGATAGGAAAGATAGTACCCCTTTAAAGTTTCCTTTGTATTCATCAATCGGTAAATCACGTTGGGGAACCGGAATACCAAAACGGGTACCTGCTACCACATATTCGGTGTTTTCAGTCACATAGGAGGAACTGTGATTTCCGGCAGTATTTGGGATTTCAATGGTTTCTACCGTTTCAAAAGTGCTCAGGTCAATCCGGGCAATACGCGGGGTATTGTTTTCATTGATAAAGACCCAGCGACCATCTAATTCTCCGTTGGTTTGAGAAATATCAGGGTGGTGTGAATCTCCCCAAGGTATTTGACCGAAGGAAGTGTTTAACAAGGGCTTGGTCTCTTCGTTAAAACCATAGCCTTTTTCCGCATCAACAGAAAAAACAGGAATTACCTTAAACAGTCTTCCAGAAGGCAAACCATAGACAGCCAATTGGCCGCTAAATCCTCCTGAAACAAATGCGTAAAATTCATCGTGCTCTCCCGGAGCTACATATACTTTTTCAGCTACGCTGCCTGACAAGGCTCCTTTATTGCTGGAACCTCCGTTGCCGCAGCTGGTCAAGAACACTGACATTAGGGTCAGTGCCCATAGTGATTTAAACATCGTTCTCATCTTGTTTGTTGTTTGTTGTTTGTTATTTTTAGTTGCTTGTTTTCGTCCTAAAATATTCGAGAATTAGCCGGGCTTCTTCTTCTGTCAGACTTTGGTTGGCCATGGGAGAGATATATTCTTCCAATAGCTTTTTTGCAATCGGATTTTTAGCAACCATCTCCTCAGGGTTTAGGATCATGTTCATAACCCACTCCGGTGTACGTCTTTCGGTTATACCACCCAGCGCAGGGCCTACAAATCGTTTCGAGATCTTGTGACAAGCAGAGCATTTTGATTTGTAGAGGTCTTTTCCTTTGGCCACCATCCCTTCATCAATCGCTGCCAGTGTGAGGCTTTTAATAGGTCCAATTCCTTTGTCTTTCACAGGGTCGAGCTCCACAGGGGCTGCTACTTCCTCTTTGGCAGCTACCTTCGCTGCAGGTTTCTTGGCATCACCACCACAACTCCACATAAACAGGGCAATAAGTGCCCAAGTAATTCCTTTTAATTTCATCGTTGTCTTTTTAGTAATAAACATTGGTTATTCAGTAGGTAATAAAATGGTATCAATGACATGGATCCAGCCATTACTTACCTGTACGGTCTTTAAAATCTTAACGCCGCCCACGTAAATAGCGTCTTCCCGGTGCTCCACTTCTAGGTAGTTGCCAGAGGCCATATAAAGTTTACGTCCTTTTCTGGCGTCCTTTTTCAACTGTTTGATTGGGAAATTGGCCGGTGCTACATGGTTTTTGAGAATAAATGCCAGTTTGGCTTTGTTCTCAGGCTTTACCAGGCTTTCAACAGTACCAGCTGGCAACTTTTCAAAGGCTGCGTTGATAGGCGCAAAAACAGTCAATGGACCTGCATTGACAAGTGCATCTTCTACCCCTGCAGCTTCAATGGCTACCACCAGGGTTGAAAAATCTTCCAGGGACTTGGCCACTTGCAAAGCATTGGCTGCTGATTCATCGTCTTGGACAGCTGATTGCCCCTTTCCTAAAGGTGCAGTAGGCACAGTACTTTCCTGCTTGCCAGCACCTCCATTACAGGATACTGCAAACAAGGCCAAAAGTGCTAGTAATGAACATGTTCGGATAATGTTTTTCATGATTTTAGATATTAATTTAGCGCAAAAATACTTTTTGTTAACGGTTAAAAGGGTGATAAAAATCAGTTTTTATAATAAAAGACCTTTTAATACTTTACTTGCTGTTTTTATGGAAAAAACAAGTACTTTTGCAGCTGATATATTCATTTTAAATCTGAAAAATGACGCCTTCAATCATCAAAGACAGCTTGGAAAAAGGACTGAGCTACCCCACTTACAGGGCACATATAAAATCGCTACTTTCCACAAATACTTCCACTGGCAATAACCAAACAGCGGATTTGGTAGAATACAGTAGGCTAAATGACCGGCGGATGGACCGATTGGACAAAACGCTCCGCCTGGACGAAGGAATCAGACAGGAACTGGAACAGCTCAACCAGCCCCTAACCTTACTGGTCATTGCAGAAGGTTGGTGTGGAGATGCTGCGCAAATCGTACCAGTCATCAACAAAGTGGCCGAAGCATCCCAGCGTATAAATCTCAGGATCGTGCTGCGGGATGAACAGGAAGCCCTGATGAACCTTTTTCTGACCAATGGCAGTAAAGCCATCCCCAAAGTGATTGTCCTTAACCAGGAAAACGATGTGTTGAATTCCTGGGGGCCCAGGCCTTCCCATGCCCAAAAAATGGTGAGGGATTACAAAGAAAAAAATGGCTGTATTGATGCTGAGTTTAAAAAGGAACTCCAGCTTTGGTATAACAAAGACAAAGGGCTTCACATACAAAAAGACCTACTTCAAATACTTCAGTCGTCAATACCTGAGCACGTGAACTCCTAACACCCTCCCTAATGAAAGCTTGTGTTTGGGTCAAATTGCTGCCTTGACGAGGTGCCCCTCTATTTTAGGTATAGTGTGACACGGTAAGAATTACCCGTTATCACCTGGCGCATTTGGTTGGCTCTCCTTGTTTGAAGGGAGTATATTTACGGAGGGCTCTCTAAAGGTTTTTTTGTTGGCAATACTCTTTTCGAGTGACAGCAACAGTGCCGGCAAGAGGATCAGGTTGGAAACCATGGCAAACAAGAGGGTAATGGAAACCAGACCGCCCAAGGCAATGGTGCCACCAAAACTGGACACGGTAAACACCAGGAATCCGAAGAAAAGGACTATGGAAGTGTAGAACATGCTTACCCCGGTTTCACGCAAGGCTGCATAAACAGATTGTTTGATCTTCCACTTGTTGGCTTTTAGTTCCTGTCGGTATTTTGCCAAAAAATGGATGGTGTCATCCACCGAGATTCCAAAGGCTATGCTAAACACCAAGATGGTAGAAGGCTTTAGCGGTACGCCTAAATAACCCATCAGCCCCCCCGTAATCAACAAGGGGAAAATATTAGGGATTAGCGAGATGAGAATCATCCTAAAGGAGCGAAACATAAAAGCCATAAAGACGGCAATCAATAAAACAGCCAGCGACAAGGAAACAACCAAGTTGTTGATCAAAAAGGTGGTTCCTTTTAAAAATATCAAGGCTTTTCCGGTCATGGAAACCGTGTATTTTTCCTGAGGAAGTACCTTATCGATCCTTTGTTGAAGGCGCTCTTCGATCAGTTCCATTTTATCAGTACCAATATCCTTCATAAAGGTGGTTATCCTGGCGTACCTACCTGTACTGTCAACAAAATTATTGAGCAAATCTGTATGGGCCGGGCTGTTCTTGGTATAAGAAAGAATCCAATTTTTTTCCTGGTTATTCGGCAACTGGAAATACTTGGGATTCCCTCCATAGAAAGCCTGTTTGGAATATTTTACAAGGTTTAGCACCGAGGTGGGTTTGGAAAGTTGTGGAATCTCTTCAATGGCCTCTGCCAACTTTTCCATCCTTTTAAGGGTCGACAACTTCATAATCCCTTTTTCCTTGTGGGCATCCACCACAATTTCCAGGGGCATGATACCGCCAAACTCTTCTTCAAAGAACAGGATGTCCTTAAAAAACTGTTTGCCTTTGGGCATATCTTCTATAAGACTTCCCGAAACGTTGATCGTATAAATCCCAATGATGCTCACCACCATCAATACAACCGTGGCCAAATAGACACTAACCCTGTGATTGCGCACAATGTTTTCCATTCTCCCTACAATGCCATCCATCCATTTTCGTTCCAGGTGTTTTAGGTGCTTTTCCTTTGGTAAGGGCATAAAACTATAGAGGATGGGTATCAGCAACAGGGCCAATACAAAAATACCTAGGATATTAATGGACGCCATGGTACCAAATTCCCTGAGCAATTGGCTTTTGGTAAA
>JASMME010000159.1 GCA_030748365.1 Lutibacter sp. | reverse complement strand
TTTGATGGCCTTCATATGTCTGGGCGCGATATATCCTGCCGCCCCAATCAAAGCAAAATTCTTATGCATCTTTATATACCTTCATATTCTTTAAAACATAGGTCGCCTGGGTATGGGGACATTTGGCCGTGCCTTCTGTAAATGTTAAACGCTCCCCAAATTCACTGATCCAGCCAATTTGCCTGGCAGGATTGCCTACCACCAAGGCATAGTCCGGTACTTCCTTGGTTACCACAGCCCCCGCCCCAATAAAAGCATATTTTCCTATATGATTCCCACAGACAATGGTGGCATTGGCCCCAATGGAAGCCCCTTTTTTAACAAGCGTTTTTATATACTCATCTCTACGGACAACGGCACTCCTCGGATTGATCACATTGGTAAATACCATAGATGGACCAAGAAATACATCATCTTCACAAATCACCCCAGTATATACTGATACATTGTTCTGAATTTTAACATTATTTCCCAATTGAACATCAGGTGAAACGACTACATTCTGACCTATATTACAATTTTCTCCAATTACTGAATTCTTCATAATATGGGAAAAATGCCAAATCTTGGTCCCTTTTCCAATTTTACAAGGGGCATCTACATAGGCGCTTTTATGAACAAAATATTCCTTTTCCATTGGTCTTATACATTTTTAAAGAATTCGCGTACCGCTTTGATGATTAGTTCTTGCTGAGAATTCCCAATCTCAGTATGAATCGGAAGTGAAAATACGCACTTACAAAGCCCTTCCACATTTGGGATTTTAAAGCCCTTATCAATATAAGGAGAAAATGCCTCCTGTTGGTACAAAGGTACGGGATAGTAAACCATGACAGGAATGCCTTTCGCCTTGAGGTGATTGAGCAATTGATCTCTTAATCTGGCCTCGGTTTTTAGGGTATACTGTTGAAAAACATGGGAGGAATTCACCTGTCTTTTTGGAAGGGTCAAGCCAGCGATCCCCCTAAAAGCTGCATCATACGCATCGGCCATTTGATTTCTGGCAGCAGAATAGGTGTCGAGGTATTTTAGCTTGGTATTCAAAATAGCGGCCTGTATGGAATCCAACCTGGAATTACATCCGATTACCTTGTGGTAGTATTTTGTTTCCTGACCGTGGTTGGCGATCATTTTTATTTTTTGGGCCAGTGCAGTATCATTGGTCATCAACGCGCCGCCATCCCCATAACAACCCAAATTTTTGGAAGGGAAAAAGGAGGTGGTTCCTATATGGCCCATTGTGCCTGTGTTTTTTATACTGCCATCACTAAAAGTATATTTTGCCCCAGTAGCCTGTGCATTGTCTTCCACTACAAACAACTTATAGGTTGTTGCCAAATCCATGATGGCCTCCATATCACAGGATTGTCCATAAAGATGAACGGGTACGATTGCTTTGGTTTTATTAGTTATAAGAGGTTTTATTAATGCTGCTGTAATATTAAAGATATCAGGGTCTACATCCGCCATCACCGGGGTCAATCCCAAAAGAGCAATTACCTCTGCAGTGGCCACATAGGTAAAGGCAGGGCAAATAACTTCATCCCCCGGCTTTAGACCCAGTGCCATGAGTGCTATTTGTAGGGCATCGGTACCATTGGCACAGGGAACCACGTGGTTGACCCCCAGGTATGCTTCTAAGTTGTTGGAAAATTCTTTTACCCTGGGACCATTGATAAATTGGGCCGTGGCCATCACCTCCAGCACTGCCTGGTCAATCTCCGTTTTTATTTTTTGGTACTGACCTTTCAGGTCAACCATTGGGATGGCATTCATCATTTACAGTCTTGCGTTTACCAGTGCCCTGGGCAAAAAGCCCTTTAGGTCATAAATAACACTGTTGGCATCTTTTTTTAGCTTGTCCAAATCTATCTTTGCAAAGCCGCTATGGGATACGGCCAATAAAATCCCGTCATAGGCAGTGTTTAATTCCTCAGACAAACGGACCCCGTATTCTTCTTTGACCACTACCGGATCTGCCTCATAGTCAAAGATATCTACGTCTAGGCCAAAATCTATCAATTCCCGGTATACATCGATGACCTTGGTATTTCTGATGTCGGGACAATTTTCTTTAAAAGTCAGCCCCAAAATAAGCACTTTCGCCCCCTTGATTTGCTTACCGGCATTGATAAGCATTTTAATCATCTTATTGGCTACAAAAACACCCATATTGTCGTTGACTCGCCGGCCGCTAAGAATGACCTCCGGATAATAGCCCAGATTTTCCGCCTTATAGGCCAGGTAATAGGGATCTACACTGATACAGTGCCCACCGACAAGTCCTGGCGTATACTTTAAAAAGTTCCACTTGGTCCCTGCAGCGTCCAAAACGTCTTGGGTATCAATACCAACCCTATCAAATATCAAAGCCAGTTCATTGACAAATGAAATATTGAGATCCCGTTGTGCATTTTCGATGACCTTACTGGCCTCAGCAACTTTTATATTCGCGGCTTTATAAGTGCCAGCGCTTATGATGGACTGGTACAAACGGTCTACAAACTCTGCCGCGGCTTCTGTAGAGCCTGAGGTTACTTTTTGAATGGTGGTAAGGGTATTGACCTTGTCTCCGGGAACAATACGCTCCGGGGAATACCCACAATAAAAATCTTTGTTAAAGGTCAGGCCGCTTTCCCGGGCTAAAATGGGTACGCAAACCTCTTCAGTACAACCCGGAAAAACCGTGCTCTCATAGATGACAATGGCTCCTTTTTGAAGGATGGCTCCCAGCATACTGGAAGCCTCCCGAACAGGCCCTAAATCGGGGGTCTTAAATTCATCCAAAGGGGTTGGAACCGTTACGATAAAAACATTGTTTCCGGCCAGGTCTGTTGGATCGTCACTAAAGACGAGGTGTGGAGCACTGCTCAGTTGTGCTTCGGAAGCTTCCTTGGTATGGTCCTTCCCATTTTTTAGTTCTTGAATTCTCTTGGAATTGATATCAAAGCCCAGGGTGGGAAATTGTTTTCCAAATTCAATGGCGAGTGGCAGTCCTACATAGCCCTGTCCGATAACCGCTATTTTCACTGTTGCTATGTCCATTTTAATAATTGATATCTTTTTTTAATATTTTACTGTAAACTACGTCCCATTCATTTCTTAGTGACCGGCTATAAAAATTGTAAGATTTGTTAAACTCAAAAATATAATACAATTTTTATACTTTGTACCTCCTAAACCAGTTTATAAATTTTTCAATTCCATATTTAATATCGATGCTTGGAGAATAATTATACTCTTTTTTAATCTCGTCGATATCCGCAAATGTTCTAGGAACATCGCCAGGTTGCATGGGATACATGTCTTTTCTTGCTTTTTTACCCAAAGCTTGTTCAATAGTAGCTATAAAATCTTGTAATCTTTCGGTTTTATTATTGCCGATATTATATATTTTATAGTGCGCTCTATGGTCAATATTTTTTTCTATAACTCTTGTAAGCCCGTTTACAATATCATCAATATACGTGAAATCACGCTCCATTTGACCATTGTTAAATACTTTAATGGGTTGGTCATTAGCAATAGCCTCGGCAAATAAATAATAGGCCATATCGGGTCTTCCCCAGGGACCGTAGACTGTAAAAAAACGCAAGCCTGTCGTTTTAAAGTCATATAAATGACCATAGGTATGGGCCATTAACTCGTTGCTCTTCTTGGTGGCAGCATATAAGCTAATTGGATGGTCTACATTGTCTGATGTTTTAAAAGGTACTTTTTTATTCTCTCCATATACACTAGAACTACTGGCATAGACCAAATGTTGTATATTGTGATTTCGACAGCCTTCAAGTATATTTAAAAACCCCGAAATATTACTATCCATATAGGCTTTTGGATTGTCAATACTATAACGAACTCCGGCTTGGGCTGCCAAATTACAGACCACTTCAAATTGTTCTTTTTCAAATAAATTGTCAATACTTAGACCATCTACCAAATCAATCCTAGCAAATTTTAACTGCTTATAGTTACTACTTTGAGTTTCTTTTTTAAAGATTTTAGATTCAGATTCTTTAAAACCCAATTCGTTTAATCGATCAAACTTTAGTTTGGGATCATAATAATCATTGATATTGTCAATTCCATACACCTCATGACCGTTTTTTACTAATTGTAAACAGGTATG
>JASMME010000158.1 GCA_030748365.1 Lutibacter sp. | reverse complement strand
TTTTGAAAAAATAGCATGTCCGAAATGGTTGGTATTGCTTTTTGTTTTTACGTACTGATAGGGATAGTTAATCGGCCTGTCTTCAGCATTGAAGTATTCCTGCAGACACAAGATGTCTGGTTTTTTCTCTTCGATAAAATCCAGTATTTTCAGGTCAATATTATCCGTTTTGATCCATTGGTAGTGGTTAAACATACGAATGTTGTAACTCATGACCGTCAGGTCATCAGTCAGTAATACCTTTTTTTCGTGAACGGCGTACAATTTACTGAGATATGGGTAGCCGATTAAGAGTACGACTACAGAGAGCAAACACTTTTTTTGGAGTTTTACCAGCCAGTATATGGCAAAAAAGATATTTACCAGGATAAGTAGGGGTACGGACAAGCTTACAAAGGGAATTAGGGCGAAACGATCCGGAGCTATAAAATAGCTTAGGTAGGAAAGCAACAGCATAAAGGCAAGTATGACATTGAGAAGGAAAAGAAAGGAGGCTGTCAGGGTTAATTTTTTCAATGAATACAGTATTGGGTTGCTGGTTTATAAATTTACTAAAAAATATGCAGTGCCCCTGGTAGCAACTTGTGGATTGTTTACGATGGATACTTCTTACCTACTGCTTGCCAGATCGAAACAAGAAATCCTTTTCCTCTTGGCTCAGGCTGTTGTATCCTGATTTACTGATTTTATCTAGGATACGGTCAATTTTTTCCTGCTTGGCATTGGATACAGGTTGGTCACTACTGCGTTTTCGCGACTTGTAAACAGTCTTTAGGTTTGATTTATTTGTGCGTCTAAAGGCGTTGACTACCAAGTCGATATACTTTCCCAGCCACGCACCTGGGTCATTTCCCTGCGCGCCTTGTTTGGCATACAGAAAACCGAGTAGGGCGCCACTAAGGTGTGCGATGGCCGCTCCGTTGTCCTGGTTTCCCAACTGTATGATACTGAGTGATACCCAGATGGCTGCCAACACCCACAGTTCCACGCTCCCGATAAACCGAAGCCGTAAGGCATAGCGGGGTACTTTGGTAGCCACCGCCACAAAAATCATGGATACCGCTGCGGAAGCACCTCCAAGTGGAGCCCCCGTTTTTTCAAAGACCAATTGATGGGCCAGAAAAGTCAGGCTTCCTGCAAGAACCCCCGACAAATAATAGCTAAGGAACTGTTTATTGCTATGAAAGTCTATAAAGAGATTCCCCAGATAGTACAAGACAATTAGGTTCGATAATAGGTGGATAAAGCGCACGTGGACAAAGGCGTAACTCAGTACAGTCCAGGGCCTGCTGAGCAGGGTACCGAAATCAGATGGTAGGGCCAACCAGTTATAGACAAATTTTCCTACAATCGCCCCAAGTAAGAATACGACCGCGTTGATATAAATAATCTTCTCAACCATATTGGCCCTTTCGTAGGCCTGTCTCAGTTCTTTTAGCATCGTATCTAGTTCCAGCGGTTAAATTGATGTTGTTTCCAATACCAAGCAATGAGAAATCCGATCAGGGCACCCCCTATATGGGCAAAGTGAGCCACATTCCCAATCGAGTAGTCGGTAAACCCAAAGAACAGGTCTCCTACAATGAGGAAGGGAATAAAATACTTCGCAGCAATCGGTACCGGGAAGAAGATTAGGGCCAGTTTGGCGTTTGGAAAAGCCATTCCAAAACCTACCAATATACCATAGACCGCTCCGGAAGCACCCACTGCAGGGCTGTGGTAGGTTGTAAAGAAGGCAGAAAGTTCTCTTTCTGATATAAAATCCAGCAGGTCCGTACGGTACTGTCCACTGGTTAAAATCCCCTGTATATCGCTATGGCTCAATCCCAGTCCTAAGAGCTGCTCATAAACCGCATTGAATTGGTAATAATTGACCAGTGTGTAGATGATACCGGCTCCCAGACCTGCGGAAAAATAGAAAAACACAAACTTATTGCGTCCCCACATCTGTTCCAAGGGGGTTCCAAAGGCCCATAGCCCGTACATATTAAACAAGATATGCATCCAGGTCTGTTGGCTGTGCATAAACATATGGGTAAGGAATTGCCAAAACCCAAAACGTTCATTTTCAGGAAAATGGAGGGCAAACATTCCTTGAAGGTCAAAGTCCACCAACTGTGGGGCAATAAACAGGATGATATTGATGATGATCAGGTGTTTGACAGCTTCTGTGATTCTTCCCATGGTATAATGGTTTGTTTTTAGTGCTTTAAGAGGGTGTCAATATCCTCCAGATTTATGGTGACAAAGGTCTTTTTTCCGTAGGGAGACAACTCAGGTTGTTTACAGCTAAACAGCTTATTAACTATGGCTTCCTGTTCTTTTCCTGTCAATGGGGTGCCAGTTTTGATTGCCAGACTTTTGGCCAGGCTTTTGGCCATCCCATCAATCTGGCTGAAACTGCTTTCCGGCAAGTCGTTTTTCAGGTCGTCCAGCAACTGTTCAAATATATCATTGACCTGTTCCTGATCTACGTTCACAGGGACTCCGCTTATGAACACAGCGCTATCGGAAATTTTGTCAAATAAAAAACCGATGCCTTCCAAGTCCTCTTTGAGTTCTTTGACCAGGTTGATGTCTTGGCTGTCAAAGGTCATTTCCAGCGGAAAGATTAGTTGTTGGCTGACAGCCTCTTTGATGGTGCTATTCTTAAGGTATTCTTCGTATAGTATGCGTTGATGGGCTAGGTGCTGGTGGATGTAAACAATCCCAGACTTAATACTGCTTATAAGGTACTTTCGGTGAATTTGAAAAGTAGCAGCGTTTGTTGCTGTATCAGAAAACAATGCCTCGGAGGTTTTTTGGGCGTTCGTTTCAGCGTGCACAGCATCTGTTTGGGTATAGAGACTCTCCCAATGTTGGGTAGGCCCTTTCCCAAAGGAGCTAGGGGTCTTTTGCGCCTCTTTTTTAAAAGGATTAAAGTCTGGATTTACACGAATGGTAGGCTCTCTGAGCTGCTGATCCTTGTACTTATAAGGTACATCTAAGTCGGCATCCCGGTTAAAATCCAGTACCGGCGCCACATTGTATTGACCCAGACTGTGTTTGACCGTTGAGCGGATAATGGCGTAGAGTGTTTTCTCATCTTCAAATTTAATCTCGGTCTTGGTAGGGTGAATATTGATATCGATGCTCTCAGTTGGCAACTGGAGGTACAGGAAATACCCAGGGTAAAATCCGCTAGGAATCAGGCCCTCATAAGCACTCATAACGGCATGGTTCAAATAGGCACTTTTAACAAATCGGTTGTTTACAAAAAAGAACTGTTCCCCTCTTTTTTTTCTGGAAAATTCTGATTTGTACACAAAACCTCTGATTTCAGCAATGGGGGTCTTCTCTTCAATAGGAACCAGTTTTTCATTGGTTTTTTTGCCGGTGATTGCCACAATCCTTTGTCTCAGATTCCCCGGTGCTAGGTTGTACAATTCATTGTCGTTGTGGTAACATGAAAAGGCGATGTCTTGGTGGGCGAGGGCTATCCGTTGAAATTCGTTGATGATATGCCGGGTTTCCACACTGGTAGATTTTAAGAAATTCCTTCTTGCCGGAATATTGTAGAAGAGGTTTTTCACAGCGATAGAAGTCCCTTTAGGGGTTGCGATTTGCTCTTCTTTGACCAGGGTGTTTCCCTCCATTCTCACAAAGGTCCCCAGCTCGGTGTCTGCTTCCCGGGTCTTAAGTTCTACATGGGCAATTGCAGCAATGGAGGCCAGGGCTTCCCCCCGGAATCCTTTGGTGTAAAGACGGAAGAGGTCTGTCGCCTCTTTAATTTTAGAAGTGGCGTGTCTTTCAAAACACAAGCGGGCATCACTGGTTTCCATGCCCTTGCCATTATCAATGACCTGTATCAGTGTTTTACCAGCATCTTTTACGATGAGCCTGATCTGATCTGCACCGGCATCCACCGCATTTTCCAAGAGTTCTTTTACCACAGAGGCTGGCCGTTGTACGACCTCGCCAGCAGCGATCTGATTGGCTACGTGGTCCGGTAATAATTGAATGATTGCTGGCATCAGAAGAGGGAATGTAGGTCAAAGAAATACGCTGCCAATCCAGCTAGAAATGCGACGATAAGTGCCAGCCGTATATTGGTTCTTTTATCGGCAGCACTTTTTTTATTCTTTATCCATTCATTTCTCAGCTGATTTTTGGAGAGTTTGATTCC
>JASMME010000157.1:3877-4179 GCA_030748365.1 Lutibacter sp. | reverse complement strand
AAAGTAGCTGAAAGAGCCAGTCCATCTTCACGTTGGTAGTTTATGACTTCTTTATGAACGTTTTGAATACTTGTAAAAGGGTTTTTAAAAAAGGTTATTTGATTCAATTTGTCCTGCCTAAGATCCCTAAAATAATAATTTGGATATTCTTTTGGCGACTCAATTCTTACCAGTAATTCACTCTTTTTAGCATCAAAATTTTGTAGGTTCTCAACCTTATCTGTGTACTCAGATTGATAGATTCTTTTCTTTTTTTTGTCTTGTAGATTGAGCTGATCGATAAAAGGAAATTGTCCTTTTTC
>JASMME010000157.1:0-3867 GCA_030748365.1 Lutibacter sp. | reverse complement strand
AGGCGTGGCCCTCTGACAAACTAAGGACGCTACTTCCCATGGAATTCCTTTCGGTCACAAAATTTCCGGGATCACTATAAGTATCCTGGTAGTTTCTGTCTGACAAGACCTCCGGCGCTTGTGTCGAATCGCTGGGATTGAATACATACGTTTTGGTATTTCTGGTGTTCCACCAGATATCATGTGCTATGGCGAGGCTGTCGTTTGCCCACTCAATAGTATAGATTCGATTGATCGTTTTTAAAATTCGCTTACCCTCCCCGGAAAAAGGGGGGTACAATTCAAAAACTTCGTCCCTGTAGTCCACCTTATTCATGGGATCTCCTCCATCAAGTGCTTTGGTGTATACCAGCGTAGCAGCTTTGTCGTTTCTCCATCTAAAATCTCTTTTGCCTTCTCTAACCGACATAAACCCTTTGGGAAGATCCTCTATTAAAGGCACTTCTACAACCGTCTCAACCTTCTTGCCATACTTTGTATAAAGGGTTGTTTTTGAAGGAAATCGCCGGTAGGGGACAAGGTAGGAAAACGGTTTTTCCACCGTCTTTACCAATACGTAATTACCGTCGGGCGAAAAATTTATTGTTGTGTAAATATCTTGGTCCAACCACTTTTCTTTGCTGCCATCAAGTGATACTTTATAGATTTCTGACAAGGTAAGTTGTTCAAAATTATACGCATCGTTCTTGCTTTTTAGCAGGTCTTGGTAGGTTCTGTTTTGTGCTTTTTTACCCTCGTTTACCGAAATAGTTGGGCCGGTTGGTATCGTATTTTTTGTATTGATAAGGGGTTTTTTATTCGTGGGAATTATTTTTACCAATAAAGATTTTCCATCTTCAAACCAGTTAATCACATCACCAATATTGGCATTTACACGGGCATCAGTTACTTTACTTATAGTAGCAGTTGGTATATCGAGTACCCAGACCTCCACCCCTGCTGCTGTCGTATTTGTCAGGGCTATTTTTTTTTGATCTGACGACCAGTTGAAGTTTGTCAGTTTGGGGTTTTCAGGCAAGCCCTTTACCTGTATAAGAGCAGCGTCACGATGCTTTACGCGTTTAATTTTGATGTTTTTAAAGTAAGTAACCCTGCTTCCAATGTTGGTGTTGGGGTCAATACGCAAACCGCCTAAGCGAAGCTCCTCTTTTGAAAGTTCTTCGATAGACTTATAGGTATCTCGATACAGCAATATTAGGTGCTCTTTACTGTCATCTAACAGTACACTGGGGGCTCTTGATACATCGACAAGGTTTAAGATTTCTTGTGGGGGTTGTTGGTAGGCTACGTTTTCTTGGGCAATAGTTTTTACTATTGAGAATAAGAAAACAACATATATAAATTGTTTCATGCTATTGTGATTGTTTAGGATTAGCGCAGGTATATCTCTTAGCACCTATTTTTTAGAGTACTGCAAAGCTAATTGATTTATGATAGAATGAAAAGCCCTTTTTTAGTAGTGCTTCTTTAGGTAGAAAATGGCTGAGTAAGTAAAAATCTTTGATACGCTTTTATAAAGATATAGGTACCCAGAATCAACACCAAAAATACTAGGGGATTGGTGTAAAATGCCCCTAAAAAATCCAGACTAAGAATTTTTATAAAAGCATTTGTCAAGCCACAGCCGGGACATTCCGTGTGTAAAAACACCTTATACAAACAAGGGATCAGCAGGTCGTAGCCACTAAGTAAATAGGCCGCTAGGGCTAAAAGCTCATAGACAATAACCAACGCCAACAATTTATTATTTACAGTCAAATAAGTAACAAACCTACATATTTGCCTTAATTGGATTGCCATTACTGTCTTTAAAGTTTCCTGTAAGTAAGATGATGAAATCGATCAATGTCCAAATACCACACCCACCCAAAGTCAATAACTGTATAACGCCGATGGTCGTGTGTCCCGTATAAAATCGGTGAATTCCGAAAATACCTAAAAACCAACACAACAGAATGGTCGATAAAAACCTGTTGTTAGTTGTTTGAGAATTTTTGTTTGATTTTTTTGGATTAGGAGCACCACAGTTCACACAGAATTCCGCATTTTTACTGATGGCCTTTCCGCAATCGGTACAATACATCAGATTGGCATCACTTATTTTATTTGAGGTCTCTTCCATCAGCCATTTTTAGGTTTCCTGTTAGGATAAGGATGAAGTCGATAAGCGTCCATATTCCGCATCCGCCCAGTGTAATAAGCATCAGCCACCAGTTTTTGTGGCCCATTAGCAGTCTGTGGATGCCAAGCCCCCCTATAAAGAAGCATACCAGCACCATGATTGCCTTTGATTGTTGTTCTTTTTCCATATTAGAAATAGGTTGGTGTACAACAAAAATATAAAAATAAGCGTATAAATGACAATTTTATTTAATCCTTGTTTTTGAGTGTGTTATTTAAAAAAAAGGGGGGCGATCCAAAAGACCTTCTTTGTAAGCCTTTTTATCCCCCCCCCTTGTTAGGACTCGTTTAAGACCCTGTTACCAGGAATATTGTAGCCCGATGACCCAATTTCTTCCTTGGTTAAAAAAACCTTCCGGTTTTAAACGTGACAAGTGGTCTATATAAGTTTTATCTGTCAAATTGGTGACAGCTACTGACAAGAGAACAGGTTGCTTAAACAAGCTGAACTCTCCACCAAAACCTGCATCTAACAAAGTATATCCGTCACTGGCTTCTTCAAATGAACTTGGCTTTTGTTGGGCAGAAGTCGATTCGATTTTTAGATAAGCGTAGGATTCCTTTAAAAGAGAGCTGCCCAGGTCAACCCTAACGCGTTGCGTAAAGGTATTAGCAGGGATAAGTGGCAGGTAGGATTTGTCGTGTAATTGCCCGGTTACCGTTTCAAAACTGCTTATAAGGTGTAACCAATCCCAGGGGTGTGGATGTAGGTGTATCCGGGCTTCTCCACCAAACAATCGGGCGTCGTTTTGTAGGTACTCATAGACCGGAACCCCACTGATTTCCCCACCGTTCGGTGACAGGTATATATAACGATTGATATGGTTGTAAAACCCATTGACATCAATGGCTAGATGGTCGCTCTTGTATTCAAATGAGACATCAGATTGCACATTCTGTTCCTCCTGTAAGTTGAGATTACCGATTTCATAGCGTCGGGTACCGTGGTGAACCCCATCGGAGGTCAGTTCGGCAAGGTTTGGCGCCCTATAACCTGAGGCGAGATTGAGTCTGAATATAACCGCCTCTGACAGGTTTTTTTTCAGCCCTAGCGATAGGTTATGGCTGACAAACGTTTTGGGCTCTCCCGTGTGTATGCTGATTTCTCTGCGGTCACTTCTAAGGCCTGCCTGCAGGTCAACATCTCCAGTGTGTAGGTGGGCAGTGGCAAACAATCCGAAATCTTGGGTAACGGCGTCGGGTAATAGCTTTTCTTCCCCGTAATTGCTGTTCTCTTTACGTTGTCCTTGAGATCCGATGACCATTTCGAAATTCCCCATTTTGGCGGGGTAGTATTTCAAATCGTACCCGACGGTAGCCACCTTCATATGTAGATGCTCCTCGTGTTCTCCATGCTCATCGTCATGCTCATCATCGTGTTCATCATCGTGTTCATCATCGTGCTCATCATCGTGCTCATCATCATGCTCATCATCATGCTCATCGTCATGTTCTTCGTGCTCATCTTCAAATTCTTTGCGTTCGTGACGGCTCATGCTAAGGGTCACATCCATGCTAGAATGGTCAAAGTAAAAGGTCGATTGCAGGCTTAATAAGGTACTGTTGAGTTCCTGATAGGGCTCCTGCATTGATTTGGAACTTGATGGTGGTCCAAGTTCTTCAGGAATTCCTACTACTGCGTTACGGTGGTTGGCTCTTAGGGCTGTTTTAAAATGCTGGTTTTGG
>JASMME010000156.1 GCA_030748365.1 Lutibacter sp. | reverse complement strand
GATAGCGGTAGCCTGTGTAGGAAGCGATCGATTTGTCCGTTTTTAAAGGTTACGACTCCGCCAATACCCAGTTTCATACCGAAGGAAATGGCGCGTTGGGCCTGTGCCAGGGTTCCTGTAAAACAGTGGAAAATACCGAAGAGTTTTTCGTCTTTTTCACCTTCGAGGATTTCAAAGATTTCTTCAAAAGCTTCCCGGCAATGGATGACGATGGGCAGGCCTTTTTCCTTGGCCCACCGGATTTGGGTAACAAAGGCTTCCTGTTGGGCTGCTAGGAAGGTTTTGTCCCAGTAGAGGTCGATGCCGATTTCTCCCACGGCGTAGAAATTCCGTTTGTCCAGTTGCGTTTTTACAAAAGCCAGTTCTTCGGCTACATTTTCTTTGACATGGGTGGGGTGGAGGCCCATCATCAGAAAGGTGTTTTCCGGATAGGCTTTTTCCAGGGCGCACATGGCTTCCCAATACTGTGAATCAATGGCCGGCACAAAAAAGCGGGTGATGCCGGCATCCAGCGCTCGACGAATCATGTCATCGCGGTCGGCGTCAAATTGTTCACTGTATAAATGGGTATGGGTATCGGTCAGGATCACAGGGCAAAAGTACGTTAAAATTTACAGTGCCATGCGGCAAAAACTTAGCGCCCCCTCTTTTTTTTTAAAATGTGTAGTTTTACCGAAATTACCAAGGCATGAACCTTTCGAAAATCTTGGCCAGAAAAGGCTATATACGAATTCCTTTGACAAAGATCAATACAAAGCATTTTGAACTCAAAGGGCGTATCAATGGGGTTAAAGGCCGTTTTATCTTAGACACGGGGGCTTCTGATTCCTGTGTGGCCGACCACCTGGCCGACAAGTTTGGTTTAGAAGCGGAAGCTTCTGACACCCAGGCGGCAGGTGCTGGTGCCAGTGGTATGGAAACGAAGGTTTCCCATAAAAATACCTTGTGCCTAAACGTCTGGGAGCTGCGAAATGTTCAGTTAGTGCTTTTGGATCTTTCCCATGTAAACCAGGCTTTGGAAGCCCATAAGGCCCAGCCGGTCGATGGCATCATCGGCGCTGATCTCCTAGAAAGAGGCAAGGCCCTTATCGATTATAAGGGCCGTTGTGTATACCTTCAAAAAAAGGTGTATAAGTACTGAGCGATCTGTCCCAGATTTCGAGACAAAGACAGCCCCCTGTTTACAGCTCCAGGGCTTTTACAGGATCTTTGTCCATCAAAATTTCCACAGGGTTTTCCAGGGCTTCTTTGACGGCGACCAAAAAACCTACGGATTCCCGGCCATCAATGATTCTGTGATCGTAGGAAAGGGCTACGTACATGATGGGCCTGATCAGTACTTCTCCGTTCACAGCCACTGGTCTTTCCACGATATTGTGCATACCGAGAATACCGCTTTGTGGCGGGTTGATGATGGGGGTTGACAACATAGACCCAAAAACCCCACCATTGGTAATGGTAAAGGTGCCGCCAGTCATTTCGTCTACGGTGATTTGTCCGTCCCTGGCACGGAGGGCCAGTCGTTTTACCTCACTTTCCACTTCCTTGAAGCCCAGATCCTGGGCGTTTCTGATCACGGGTACCATCAGGCCTTTCGGTCCGGATACTGCGATGGATATGTCCTGGAAATCATGGTTGACTTTGTAATCTCCGTCAATCATGGCGTTTACATCTGGATACAGTCGTAGTGCCCTGACCACAGCGAGGGTAAAGAAGCTCATAAAGCCCAGTCCGACCCCGTGTTTTTCTTTAAAGTCTTCTTTGTAGGTTTTACGCAGGTCAAAGATGGGCTGCATATCTACTTCGTTAAAGGTGGTCAGCATGGCGGTCTCGTTCTTTACCGACACCAGTCGCTGGGCCACTTTTCTACGCAACATGGACAGTTTTACACGTTCCACGTCCCGGGGCGCTGCTCCGGCTGGGCTTCCCATACTCGGGACGGCTTTGACCGCGTCGTCTTTGGTAATCCTACCATCACGTCCACTGCCTTTTACAGCACTGTGCTCCAGTCCTTTTTCTGCCAAGATTTTTTTGGCGGCCGGGGAGGCACTGCCACTGGCATAGGTCGTTTTTTCAGGCATTGGCTTGGCTACGGAGCTTTCGACAGGCGCCTGGCCAGTAGTGCTTGGCATGCCTGCGGGTTTGTCAGCCGTTGTATCGATCAGGCAGACCACCGCCCCAACGGCTACAGCATCGCCTTCTTCAGCTTGTAGGGTAATAAGACCGCTTTCTTCGGCCGGTAACTCAAGGGTGGCCTTGTCGGAATCTACCTCGGCGATCGGTTGGTCCTTTTCAACATAGTCTCCGTCTTCCACCAGCCAGGTGGCGATTTCTACTTCGGTGATGGATTCACCCGGAGAGGGTACTTTCATTTCTAAGATCATAGGGTTTCGTTTTGGGTCTTTCCAGACATTTTTTATAGGGTGGTTTCAAATACCTTGTCAATGATACGTTGGTGCCTTCTTTTAAACCGGGCTGACGAACCGGCGGCCGGTACGGCATAGAAAGGCTGTGAGGCTACTTCGAGGTCGACCAGGCGGAAGCGTTGGAGCATATAGGGCCAGGCGCCCATATTCTCTGGTTCTTCCTGTGCCCACACGTATGATGTTACTTGTGGGTAACGGTCGATAACCGCTTGTAATTTTTCCAGGTGCAGCGGAAATAGTTGTTCGATACGGACCAGGGCCACCTCTTCCCTTTGCAGGCGGGTGCGTTCGGCCAACAGGTCGTAGTAGAACTTTCCGTTACAAAAGACCAATTTACGAACCTTTGCAGTTTCTATAGTGTCGTCGATTACTTCCTGGAAGGTGCCGTTTGCCAGGTCTTCCAGTGAGGATACAGCTTGTGGGTGGCGCAAAAGGCTTTTTGGGGTAAAGACAATCAGCGGTTTGCGGAAGGTTCTTTTCATATGCCTGCGCAGCAAGTGGAAGAAATTGCCCGGGCTTGTACAGTTGGCCACGGTCATATTGTCTACGGCACAGAGTTGCAGGTAGCGTTCCATCCTGGCAGAGGAGTGTTCCGAGCCTTGTCCTTCATAGCCGTGTGGTAGCAGTACGACAATGCCGTTCTGTATTTTCCATTTGGCTTCTGCCGCAGAAACATACTGGTCAAAAATGATTTGTGCACCGTTGCTAAAGTCACCGAATTGCGCTTCCCAGATGGTCAGTGTTTGCGGGCTGGCCATGGCATAGCCGTAGTCAAAGCCCAGGACGCCGTATTCCGACAGTAGGGAGTTGTAGATAGACATGGTTCCCTGTGTCTCGTCGAGGGTGTTTAACAGGTTGATTCTTTCTTCGGACAGTTCGTCTCGTAGGATGGCGTGCCGGTGGCTAAAGGTTCCGCGTTCTACGTCCTGACCAGAAATTCGCACATCAAAGCCTTCGCGGAGCAAACTTCCGTAGGCCAGGGCTTCGGCCATGCCCCAGTCGATCTTATCGGTCTCAAAGACCATCTTATGCCGGTCGCCTAGGATCCTTACTGCCTTGCGGACAAAATGAACGCCTTCGGGGACGGTGGATAGGGTGGTTGCGATGGC
Source organism: Lutibacter sp. (assembly GCA_030748365.1). Classification (GTDB taxonomy): domain Bacteria; phylum Bacteroidota; class Bacteroidia; order Flavobacteriales; family Flavobacteriaceae; genus Lutibacter. The sequence continues at coordinate 678 of JASMME010000156.1, read as the reverse complement.
TTTTAGGTCTTTTGCAGGATAGGTGGTGGGACAGGGAAGCAGCATGTCTGGTAGTTTCTTCCTCTCAAAGCCTTTCCAGGTGTCCTGCATAAATTCGCGTACCTTGGAGGTTTTATCTTCTTTGGACAGTCGGTATTCCTCTTCCAGGAGTGCTTTGAACTCACTGGTCAGGCCTTGTAAATAGCTTTCGTTAATAATACCTTCCGAGAGCAATTGCTGGGCGTAGAGATCCCGTGGATTTGGGTGTTTGGCAATGGCCTTGTAGAGCGTTGGTTGGGTAAAACGGGGCTCGTCACCTTCGTTGTGTCCGTATTTTCGATAGCCCAGCAGGTCGATAAAGATATCGCGTTTAAATTTCATTCTAAAGTTCAGGGCCATTTCCACGGCGTGAACCACTGCTTCTACATCGTCTGCGTTGACGTGTAGTACGGGTGAGAGTGTTACCTTGGCCACATCGGTACAATAGGTGCTTGAACGGGCATCCAGGTAGTTGGTGGTAAAGCCGATTTGGTTGTTTACCACAATGTGGATGGTGCCCCCGGTACCATAACCGTTTAGTTTGCTCATTTGGGTCACTTCGTAAACCAGCCCCTGTCCGGCAATGGCAGCATCACCGTGTACGATGATGGGGAGCAGCTTGGCATTGTCTCCTCCGTAGATTCGGTCAATCTTGGCACG
>JASMME010000155.1 GCA_030748365.1 Lutibacter sp. | reverse complement strand
AGGTGCTTTTTAGTACCCTGAATGCCGCTGATGGTCCTATATATATAGGTAGGGATGCCCTGGTCATGGAAGGTGCCTTGATACGTGGTCCTTTCTCTCTTGGGGAACGGTCCCTGGTTAAAATGGGTGCCAAGATATACGGCGCCACTACAGTAGGCCCTTATTCTAAGGTTGGTGGAGAGATCAACAATTCAGTTATCGCTGGCAATTCAAACAAGGGCCATGAAGGGTTTTTGGGAAATTCAGTATTGGGTGAATGGTGTAATATCGGAGCAGATTCGAACAATTCCAACCTGAAAAACAATTACAGTGAAGTGCGTTTATGGCACTATGGCTCGGAAAAATTTGATAAAACCGGACTGCAATTTTGTGGACTGATTATGGGCGATCATTCAAAATGTGCCATCAATACCATGTTCAATACCGGAACTGTTGTGGGGGTCAGTGCCAATATCTACGGATCCAACTTCCCCCGAAACTTTATTCCCTCTTTCAGTTGGGGGGGCGCTGCCGGCTTTTCAACCTATCAGCTGGAAAAGGCCCTAGAAACAGCAGAAGAAGTGTATAACAGACGGGGTTTAAAACTCGATGCTGTAGAGAAAAATATACTGAAACAGGTATTTGAGCATTCCAAAAAGTACCGTTAATATTAATTTCTCTATAATATTTTCTACAAATAAAGGTTTTTCAACTTATAAATAAGGTTTAGACCACAAAATTTCCTACTTATATGCAATTTGGCATAACTATTGAAAATTACTACTAGAGCATGTGATCAGCACAAAAATAAGTAGCTGATTACCAAATAGATAAAAAATATTGTTTACCGGCATATAACAAAAATATCACGGTCGGATGACAAAATGACCTTATAAAGAACCATGAGTAGATCAAAAATCATAAAACTGGACAATCTGTCATTAGAAAACCTACTGGAAGAAGAGGCAGATTTAATTCCTTTGATGACCCCTGAAGACGAGGAGGAAATCAATAAAGAAAATGTTCCTGAAGTATTGCCGGTATTGCCTTTGCGCAATACGGTACTTTTTCCGGGTGTGGTCATTCCGATCACAGCCACCAGAGATCAGTCTATTCAGTTGATAAAGGAGGCGAACAAAGGCAATAAGGTCATTGGCGTGGTGGCTCAAAAAAAAGAAGGGGTTGAAAACCCTTCCAAAGACGATGTGCATCAAATAGGAACGGTTGCACGTATTCTGAGGGTTCTCAAAATGCCTGATGGGAATACAACAGTCATTATTCAAGGAAAAAAACGCTTTGAAACAGATCATTTTGTACAGGAGCAACCCTATATGCAGGCCGTTGTTGTTGAACGCCCCGATGATCGATCAGCCTTGCAAGAAAAGGAATTCGAGGCGATTATTGATTCTATCAAGGAAATGGCTGTCCGTATTGTTCGGGAGAATCCCAATTTGCCTTCAGAAGCTACTTTTGCCATTAACAATATCGAGAGCAATCCGTTTTTAATCAATTTTGTGTCTTCAAACCTCAACCTGAGGATGTCAGAAAAACAGGAAATTCTCGAAATCGACAACCTTAAAAGTCGTGCACTTCGAACCCTGGAATTGATGGATGCTGAATTGCAACGCCTAGAGTTGCGCAATGATATCCAGTCAAAGACACGGACCGATATGGATCAGCAGCAACGCGAATATTATCTTCACCAGCAGTTAAAGACCATTCAGGAAGAACTGGGAGATGTTTCCTATGATGAGGAATTAAATGAAATGCGCGAGCGTTCGAAGAAAAAACAGTGGTCAAAAGAAGCCAAAGAGACCTTTGACAAAGAAATGGGACGCTTGCAGCGAATGAACCCGCAAGTAGCGGAGTATTCTGTGCAGCGAAATTATTTAGACCTGTTACTCGACCTGCCCTGGGATTATTTTTCTAAGGACCAATTTGATCTTAAGCGTGCCCAAAAAATATTGGATAGGGATCATTTCGGATTGGAAAAGGTAAAAGAGCGCATCATTGAACACCTTGCGGTACTCAAGTTGAAGGGGGATATGAAATCGCCGATTATCTGTTTGCACGGACCTCCAGGGGTAGGAAAAACCTCTCTGGGTAAATCCATTGCAGAATCATTGGGTAGGCAGTATGTTCGCATGTCACTGGGCGGTGTACGTGATGAAGCTGAGATCAGGGGGCATAGAAAAACCTATATTGGGGCCATGCCAGGTAGGATCATCAAAGACATCAAAAAGGCAGGGACCTCTAATCCGGTTTTTGTACTGGATGAAATTGATAAACTGGCGACTTCCAGCCATAACGGAGACCCTTCTTCAGCCATGCTGGAGGTTTTGGACCCAGAACAAAACACTGCTTTCTACGACAATTACCTCGAACTGGACTACGACCTGTCCAAGGTGCTGTTTGTAGCTACGGCAAATAACGTGGCCGCTATACCCTGGGCACTTAGAGACCGTATGGAAATGATCAATGTAAGTGGCTATACCATTGAGGAAAAGGTAGAAATTGCCAAGCGACACCTACTTCCGAAACAGCTCAAGGAGCATGGTTTAACGACCGATCACCTCAAGTTGGGTAAAAAGCAACTCGAAAAGATCATAGAAGCCTATACCCGTGAGTCGGGGGTTAGAGGCCTTGAAAAACAATTGGCCAAAATGGTACGTTATGCTGCGAAGTCGATTGCCATGGAGGAAGTCTATGAAGTTGTGGTTTCGGTAGAAACGATTGAAAAAGTGCTTGGACCTTCTCATCTGGAAAGAGATAAATACGAAAACAACCAAGTAGCCGGCGTTGTCACAGGACTTGCCTGGACACAGGTAGGTGGAGATATCTTGTTTGTTGAATCCATTATATCGAAGGGTAAAGGAGACTTGAGCATTACCGGGAACCTGGGAAAAGTGATGAAGGAATCAGCGACCATTGCCCTAGAATTTATCAAGGCGCATGCGACTGATTTTAAGATAGAACATTCACTTTTAGAAGCTTATAAAGTGCATATCCATGTTCCTGAGGGCGCTACGCCCAAGGATGGCCCCAGTGCAGGAATTACCATGCTAACCTCGCTGGTCTCTGTGTTTACACAGCGAAAAGTAAAGTCTAGAATAGCGATGACAGGTGAGATTACTTTGCGAGGTAAAGTGTTGCCGGTGGGTGGAATCAAAGAAAAAATCCTAGCGGCCAAACGGGCCAATATCAAGGAGATTATTCTGTCAGCTGACAACCGGAAAGATGTTGAAGAGATCAAACCATCGTATCTGAAAGGTCTTAAGTTTAGCTATGTTACTGAGATGAAAGAAGTGATTGATTTGGCACTGACTGATCAAAAAGTCAAGGGTGCAAAAAAACTTTAGATTCTGATACTTACCCTAAAGCAAGTCTTGTTTAGTAATTTCTGAGGTCGATAATATCTCCGTTTTCTAGCCTGCCCGAGCAATCGAGTTCGTAGATTTTTGCAGCCGCTTTCTCAGGGGAACTCAGGGCGCCGTTCTCATAAAAGTCGATAAAACGCTGTACGGATGAAAAGTGCTCTTTGGGAGTGTTTCTCACCTCGGTTTGCATATCAGTATCCACAATACCGGGATAAATAGCCACCATTTTCACCCCGTTACCAAGGGATTGCTGTTCTTTGGATACCACCCTGGTCATCATATCGATACCGGCTTTCGAACTGCAGTACATCGACCAGCTCTCGTAGGGTTTGACAGCAGCACCTGAAGAAATACTAAAGATTTGTTTGTGACATTTCCAATCTTTGGTCAAACGAATAAAGGCAGCACTTAAGACCATGGGAGCTACCAGGTTTACCTGAATGGTATAATGAATATTTGCAGAGGGAATATCTTCTAGGTGCCGTACCTTTCCCAGGTTGCCGGCATTATTGATCAGGCTGATACTGCTGGTATTTTCAGGGTTTAACTGGGAAAATACTTCCTCCATCAGCGGGTCTAGATGCGCTGCTTTGCTCAGGTCAGCTTGGTACTGCTCAAAAGCGTAGTATTTTTTGAGTTTGGTTCTTGCGATTGAAATGATTCGGTAGCCCTTTTTGTGATAGTATTGGGCCAGTCCCAGTCCCAGTCCTCTACTAGCACCTGTAATAATGACGACATTTTCCATCTTACTTTTATTTGGAATTAAATGTAGTAATTATTTGTAGACTGTAAAAGTCTGTGCTACAGAACTGTTTGTAAAGGGGTGTGTGGAGGTTTATTTGAGCTTATTTTTTGCTTCTTCCCA
>JASMME010000154.1 GCA_030748365.1 Lutibacter sp. | reverse complement strand
CTGCAACATTGGCTGGAGGTATTTTAGGAGTAATGCATCCAATTCAGGACTTCCCAATTTCCCCGCTTCAATCAGGCTGACCAATCCTTCCCCATCCTGTTCGATTACCTTGATGTTTCGGGTGTATTCCCGGGTCGTTTTTTAAAATATTTTTCTGCTGAGGGTTCCCCAGGTCGCTAGAATGCCTACTGCACCAGTTTTGCTCTGTAGGGCTGCCGGTTTAATCGCCGGCTCTATCCCAATAAAGGGTACTTTATAGTGTGCCCGCAAATAATCGATGGCATTGGTCGTGGCGGTATTACAGGCTACGACAATTAGTTTACAACCCCTCTCTAGCAACCATTCGGTATTCTTTATACAGCGGGCGGTAATCGCTTCGGCCGATTTCTCACCATAGGGGCTGTTTTGGCTGTCTGCCAGGTAGATGGTATGCTCACAGGGTAAGATACGCAAGAGTTCCTTCCATATAGACGTGCCGCCAATACCTGAATCAAAAAGTCCGATGGGCTGGTTGTTCATGCTAAAGAGTTGCCGGATAAAGGTAAAAAAAATCCCGCAATTGCGGGATTTTATAGCATGGTTTAAAAGGCTTATTCAATGCCTAGTTTTCCTTTTACAAGTGGTAGCAGATCGGTGCCTTTGGCAACGATTAGGGTGGAAGCTTCCAATACGTAAGTATACCCTTGTTCTTCGGCTACTGCATCAATGGCTGCTTTGGCTTTTTCAAGAATGGGCTTGAGTCCTTCATCCCGCTTTTTAGCGATTTCTTCCCTTGCAATCTGAGTGGCCTGGTACAAAGCTTGTTGGGTCTGTTGTACTTCTACACTCCTTTCTTTGTTTACCTGGTCTGTTTGGGAGGCCGCTTCGGCATCGTATTTTTTTAACTTAGCTTCCAGCTTGTCATTTTCGGCCTTTAACTCGGCTTCGTAGGTTTTTCCTAGTTTTTCCAAATCAGTGTTCAAGGTCTTTGTTTCCGGCATCAGACTTATCAGCAAGTCAGTGCTGATATGTCCAATCTTGGTTTGCGCTTGAACAGTGTTGAATCCCAAGGCTAGGACTGCAAGTACTACTAACATTCTACATTTTTTCATTTTTCTCCTAGGTGTTTAAATTAATGATCGTTTTTAGTTTTTTTTAATCGGTCTTCTCTTTCCTGCTGTTTTTTTGCTTTTTTGGCATCCAGTTCAGCTTTAAGTGCGGCTCTCTTTTCGAGTTGGGCAGCCTTTTTGGCAGCTATTTTTTCTTGTAATGCGATTCTTTTGGCGTCTCGCTCATTCTTTTTTTCGGCTGCTTCCAGCTCCTCAGTATCTTGAGAATTCTCTGCGCTTTCAGACTTCGACATCGCTCGTTTATCACTTGCCTTTTTACTTTTCCTATCCCTGTTGAGTTGTTTGATTACCAGCTCGCTGACATCAAATTTCTGATTGGCATACAGCAGCATCAATTCGCTTGATTTGTCTAGTACAAAGTCGAATCGCCTCTTTTGAGCAATTTCCCGGACCGCGTTGTATACCTGATCTTGTATGGGTCTAACCAACTGTTTTCTGTAAAAAAACAGGTCTCCTTTGGTGCCAAAATAGGCTGTCTGTAATGCTTTCAGTGCCACCTCCTTCATGTGAATGGCTTCTTCACTTTCTACCAATAGGTCTTCGGGCATCAGTACCCGTTCGTTTTCCAGGGCATTTTTCAAAGAATCAATCTGTTTTTGTTTGGTCGTGATATCTTGTTGCCAATGAATGATTTTCGCATTGATACTGGACTGGGCCTGCTGATATTCAGGGATATTTTCTAAAATATAGTCCAAATCAACATAGCCAATCCGCTGTGCTTTTTGCGCACTCATCAGGGTGTTTACCAACAACAAAAACAGTATAATGACTTTCTTCATCGGATCCTTACTATCAGCGTTTATGATTACAGGGTCATGCAAAGATATAACTTATTTAGACTTAGAATTGTTGCCCTATATAAAAATGGGTTTGCCATCCAGATATTTCATTGCTACCCGGCGCCTGGTCAAACCCGCGCGCAAAGTCGATCCCCAACAATCCGAAGGCCGGCATAAAAATCCTAAGACCCAGTCCGGCAGATCTTTTTAACTCAAAAGGGCGGTAGCTATTAAAGCCATCATAGGAATTCCCTCCTTCCAGAAACCCAAGGGCGTAAATCGATGCAGAGGGTTTGAGTGTTATGGGATATCTCAATTCAAGTTCAAATTTATTATAGACTTTTCCACCGTGGATATCCGATAAACTTCCGTTTTCATACCCCCTTAAACGGATGGTCTCTCTGCCGTCTAGCTGGTAGCTTGTCATCCCATCTCCACCCACAAAATAACGTTCAAAAGGCGTATCGCTCAGTGCGTCGTTATAAAAACCTAGGAAGCCAAATTCAGCATTTGACATCAGCACGAGGTCATTGGTGATGGGGGTATACCATTTCCCTTTAAAGCTGGCCTTAAAATACTCCAGCCACTTGTATTTTTTACGATCGTCCATCGTACTGTAATCCTTGTCGTTTACCAGTGAGTAAGGAAAGGTAAACTTGCCTCCAACACTGAATTCAGATCCAGTTCTGGGATAGATAGGGTTGGGGCCAGAGGAGTTCCTCGAAAAGACAATATTGTAGGACAGGTTGTGCGACTCTCCATCAGAGAAACTAAAGGTAGAAATCGGATAATCTTGTAGATCGTACAATTTATAACTGATGTTTTGAGACAGCGTAAAGTAGTTGTCGGGCCAGTTCAGTCGTTGCCCCAGGCCGATAGAGGCTCCAACGATATTTATACGCTGGCTTTTATCGACGTTATAGGTCAGGTAATTATAGCGGTATTGTTTTGAGTTGTAAATCGAAAAAGAAAAAGATTTTGGTTTTTTACCGCCCAGCCAGGGTTCTGTAAACGAAAAGCTGGAGGTTGTGTAATAACGGCTTTTTTGCAGTCTTAATGACAGTGTCTGGCCGTCTCCCATAGGTAGGGGTTTATACGCCTTTTTATCAAACAGGTTCCTAGCGGCAAAGTTGTTGAATGACAGTCCGACTGTCCCTATAAAAGAACCACCACCATAGCCTCCCTGAAGTTCGATTTGGCTAGAGCCTTTTTCTGCCACGGTATAGTCTATGTCTACTGTTTTATCCTGATAATTCGGGCTTAGGTCTGGTGTGATGGCTTCTGCGTCAAAAAAGCCGAGCTGTCCTACCTCCCGTATGGTCCTTATGATGTCATTTTTGCTGTATAGATACCCCGGTTTGGTTCGAATCTCTCTGTATACCACATGGTCGTTGGTACGGTCATTGCCGTTTACACTGACCTTACGAATCTTGGTAGGTTCATCCTCATAAATTCGGATTTCCACATCGATGGAGTCGTTGTTTACCCTGGTTTCAACGGGCATCACCCTGGAAAACAGGTAGCCACTGTTTTGATAGATGGTAGCGATGTCCTCTGAATCCGGTGTGCCGTCTCCGGTAACCCGTTCTTTGAGTACTTTCCCATTGTATACATCACCTTTCTCAATTTTCAAAAGGCGTTGTAATTGTAAGTCAGTGTATTGACTATTCCCGAGAAATTTAATGTCTCCGAACCGGTAACGCTTCCCTTCCTCCACCTCGATGGTTAGGCTTAGGGTCTTGTCATCGTTAGTGAGAATGTGATGGTTCAGTATACGGGCATCACGGAATCCTTGCTCACTGTATTTGGTAAGTAGGCTTTCTAGGTCTTCTTTAAAATCGGCTTCAATAAACTTGGAAGTTTTCCAGAATCGGCCCAACATCTTTTCCTTGGTATTCTTCATGGCCTTCTTTAACTTTCCAGTACTCATTTCCTGGTTCCCCTCAAAATGAATGTCCTTGATTTTTACTTTTTCTCCCTTGTCTATACGGATAAGCATGTTGACCGTATTGACTGATGAGGTATCTTCCTTGGTGTCTAGAAAGACCTTGGTGTTAAGAAAGCCCTTTTCCTGGTATTTCTTTTTAAAATAATTTTTGGTCGTTACCATCAGGTTGTCAGTAAGCATCTCCCCTTTTTTAAGCTCGGCCTCTTTTTGCAGTTCCTTAGACTTGTTCTTCTTAATGCCTTGTATGGTTACCTCGTTTAATTGGGGTAGTTCTGCCACCTCAAATTCTAGGTAGGCCACCTTTCCGTCCAGTTTGGCCAGGTAGACAGCCACCTCACTGAATTGTTTGGTCTCGTAGAGTTTCTTGATAGCGCTGCTGAGTTTGTCACCGGGCAACTTAATTTGTTGCCCAATTTTTAGACCTGTATA
>JASMME010000153.1 GCA_030748365.1 Lutibacter sp. | reverse complement strand
TCCCTGGAGAAAGTTTGGCTATTGCCACTAGCACTCTCAACGGCATTCAGGTGGTCCAATGTATCTTTTAGCTCTACACCATAGGCGCCGATATTTTGAATGGGTGCACTGCCTACATTGCCTGGAATCAAAGACAGGTTTTCAAGACCACCGTATTCCTGACTGATACACCAGGAAACAAAGTCATGCCAGTTTTCTCCCGCTGCGACAGTCACCAGCACATAATCATCCGGTCTCTCTTCAACTACAATACCACGCAGGTCAATTTTAACCACCAGCTGTTGAATGTCTTTGGTGATTAGTAGGTTGCTACCACCTCCCAGGGGGAGGATGTCTTTCTCCTGTGCGATCACCGCTTTTAGTTCGGCCAGGGAAGCTACCGAAACAAAGCGTTTCGCCAAGGCCTCCATTCCAAAAGAATTAAAGGGTTTTAACGATATGTCATGCTGTATGTTCACTCAGCTCTTGTTATATGCCTCAATACCTGCTTTTAAAATGGCTACGGCTTTCACCAGGTCTTCTTTGTTCAATACATAGGCTATCCTGATTTGTCGATCACCGAGGCCTTTACTCGCATAAAAACCCGCAGCCGGGGCAACCATGATGGTTTGGTTGTCCAAGCTAAAATCTGACAAGAGCCATTGCGCAAAGTTGTCTGCATTGTCTACGGGGAGTTCGGCAACACAGTAGAAAGCCCCTTTAGGTACCGCTATTTTGACACCTTCAATTTCCCTGAGCGCCGCAATAAGCGTATCCCTTCGTTCCTTGTATTCAACAATCAGTGTTTTGAAATAGGAAGGTGGGGTGTCCAAGGCCGCTTCACTGGCAATTTGGGCAAAACTGGGCGGGCTTAGGCGGGCTTGGGCAAATTTTAAGGCGGTGTCGATTACAGATTGGTTTTTGGAAACCAAGCAACCGATACGGGCACCGCACATACTGTAGCGTTTCGAAACAGAATCGATGATAATCGCATGCTCTTCCAGCCCCATACCATTGAGTACAGACTGGTGGCTGACGCCTTCATCATATACAAATTCGCGGTATACCTCGTCGGCAATCAGGAACAAGTCATGTTTTTGAACGATGGCAGCCAATTGGCGAATCTCTTCTTTAGAATAGAGATAACCTGTTGGATTTCCAGGATTGCAAATGAGTATGGCCCGGGTTTTAGGACCTATCAATGCCTCGAAAGCTTCCATGTTGGGCAGCGCAAAATTGTCTTCAATGCGCGATACGATGGGTACCACGGTTACGTTGGCAGCTGTTGAAAAGCCGTTGTAATTGGCATAAAAGGGTTCCGGAATGATGATCTCATCTCCGGGATCAGCTACGATACTCATGGCAAATGACAAAGCCTCAGAACCTCCGGTCGTTACAATGATTTCTTCCGCACTGACCGAAATATCATTCTTGCCATAATAATCAGCTATTTTTTGCCGGTAGGTATCCGATCCTTCTGAACGGCTATAAGACAAGACCTCCATTTGATGATTTTTCACCGCTTCCAGGGCTATTTCCGGTGTGTTGATATCTGGTTGTCCAATGTTTAGATGATAGACTCCCACCCCTTTCTTTTTGGCACTTTCCGCATAGGGCACCAATTTTCTGATGGGCGATGCAGGCATGCGCCTGCCTTTGTTTGAAATTGTAGGCATTCTTGTTTACAATTGTTAATTCTAGCAAAATTCACAAAAAAAAATAAGAAAACGGACATTTTCTAGATATTTATTATGCTTGTGAAGCGTGTTGTACAGGCATAAAAAAAGCTTTCGACATCGAAAGCTTTTTAGAAAAATGTTAGATTATATCAAGAAGAAGTGCTTGGCTTCTTTTTGCGATTCGGAACCAGCACTTCTGGGTTGGAGACAATCCCTTTGATACGGATTCGTTTCACCTTCTCACTGGCATTTGAATAGATGGTGATTGTTTTGGAAAAACCACCCACCCGGTTTGTCGCATATTTAACCTCAATCTTTCCAGAGGCACCAGGAGCGATGGGTTCAGCAGGTTTTTTAGGGATGGTACATCCACAGGAAGACGTTATTTTATCAATGACTAGGGGTGATTTTCCAGTATTTTTAAATTCAAAAATACGGAGCCCATCCGAATTGTGAGGAATCTTACCATAGTCAATGGTTTCCGCTGTAAAGGCAAAAACCGGCGCATTGGGGTCAGCGATTTCTCCTGCTTTTGTTTTATTCTGGGCATGGGTGCTTAGTATGATTAAGCCGAACAGTAGCAATGCAAATACTTTTTTCATCTTTTCTATACTTAATTTATTTGTTATTATTTGTCAGGCTAAACCTAGTTTACATAGGCGATGTGCAGGATTCAACAGTGATCTTTATAAGGGCTGGGTCCTTTATCATCACTCATAGCACATATTTTTAAGGTTCAGCGAGGGTAAAGGTACTTATTTTTTTAAGCTTTCAAAATATTTTATCATATCCCTTATAATTGTACATTTGCATGCACAGTTTTTAAAAGATTTTAGATGAGTTTAGCGGCGAAATATGACCCGAAGTCGGTTGAGAAAAAATGGTATGACTATTGGTTGAAGCAAGGGTATTTTCACTCAAGTCCCAACGAAAAACCACCCTATACCATTGTTATTCCACCTCCCAATGTTACCGGTGTGTTACATATGGGGCACATGCTAAACAATACGATACAGGATGTCCTTATCAGAAGGGCCCGCCTACAGGGATACAATGCTTGTTGGGTACCTGGAACCGACCATGCTTCTATTGCTACAGAAGCGAAGGTAGTGGCCAAACTCAATGACAAGGGTATTAAAAAGACCGATCTAAGCCGCGAAGAATTTTTGGGTCATGCCTGGGATTGGACCCACGAACACGGGGGGATTATTTTAGACCAATTGAAAAAACTGGGTGCTTCCTGTGACTGGGATCGCACCAAATTTACCATGGATCCTTCCCTGAGCGAATCGGTTGAAAAGGTGTTTATAGATTTGTATCAAAAAGGCCTGATATACCGAGGCTACCGCATGGTAAACTGGGATCCCGTAGCCCAAACAACCCTTTCAGATGAAGAGGTTATTTATGAAGAAAAACCAGGAAACCTGTACCATGTTAATTATAAAATAGCGGGAAGTGATTCCTTACTAACCATTGCCACGACCCGCCCTGAAACCATTCTGGGAGACACCGCGATATGTATCCATCCAGAAGATCCGAGATTTACCCATCTAAAAGGCAAACATGCCATTGTACCCATTGTCAACCGATCCATACCCATTATCGAGGATGACTACGTAGACATGGAATTTGGAACGGGTTGTTTAAAAGTGACCCCCGCTCATGACCTGAACGATAAAAACCTGGGCGATAAACACGGCCTAGAGGTAATTGATATTTTTCACGATGATGCAACACTCAATGCCCATGGCTTACACTATGAGGGAAAAGATCGTTTTGTGGTCCGGAAGGAAATTGTCAAAGAGCTGAAAAACATGGGTTGTCTGGTAAAAATGGAGCAACACTTACACAAAGTAGGTACTTCTGAACGTACCAAAGCAGTCATAGAGCCCAAAATATCAGCACAGTGGTTTTTAAAGATGGACTCCCTGGTCGGCCCAGCCTTACAGGCGGTATTGGAAGACGGAGACATTCAATTTTTCCCGGCCCATTACCAAAACACCTACCGTCACTGGCTGGAGAATATCCGTGATTGGAACATTTCCCGTCAATTGTGGTGGGGGCATCAAATCCCTGCGTATTATTACGGAGAAGGCATCCACGATTTTGTGGTAGCTGCCAGTGAAGAGGAAGCGCTCCGACTGGCTTCGGAAAAAACAGGTAAATCGATTGATAAAGCAGTGCTTAAGCAGGATCCCGATGTGCTGGACACTTGGTTCTCCTCCTGGTTGTGGCCGATGTCCGTATTTGATGGTATCCGACATCCCGACAATGAGGAAATGGCTTATTATTACCCGACAACCGACCTGGTAACCGGCCCTGACATTATCTTTTTCTGGGTGTCGCGGATGATTTTTGCCGGCTATGAATACCGACAGGAACGCCCCTTTAAGAACGTATATTTTACCGGAATTGTTCGCGATAAGCAACGCAGAAAAATGTCTAAATCACTCGGAAACTCCCCCGATCCGATTTCCTTGATGGAACAATATGGGGCAGACGGTGTCCGTGTGGGCATGCTGTTGTGTTCCGCCGCAGGGAATGACCTTTTATTCGACGAAGATCTCTGTGCGCAAGGACGCAATTTCTCCAACAAAATATGGAATGCTT
>JASMME010000152.1 GCA_030748365.1 Lutibacter sp. | reverse complement strand
CAAGGTTGATTTCGGGGTGTGAAAATTGGTTACCATACAGTTGGCTATGCTAAAATCATAGGGAGGAAAAATAAACTTATTTGTCCAGCCATCAAATTGGTTTAACCTGCTATTGGAGGATACGGAACTTTCCATGGCCCGCATCACGGTAGTACCGACGGCACAAACACGTTGCTTTTTATCAAGGGTGTTGTTGACCATTTGGATGGTATCCTTTGAAATAAGCACTTGCTCGGAATCCATTTTGTGTTTGGACAGGTCCTCTACTTCTACCGGGCTAAAAGTACCCAAACCAACGTGCAAGGTAATTTCTGAAAAGTCAACCCCTTTGATTTCCATACGCTTCATCAAGTGTTTGGAAAAATGAAGTCCTGCAGTAGGCGCTGCCACAGCACCCTCGTGCTTGGCATAAATGGTTTGGTAACGCTCTTCATCTGATGGCTCAACACCTCTTTTAATATATTTTGGAAGGGGTGTTTCTCCGAGTTCATCTAATTTTTTTCTAAATTCTTCATAAGATCCATCGTAGAGAAAACGGAGTGTCCTACCCCTAGAGGTCGTATTATCGATTACTTCAGCAACCAGGCTTTCATCTTCTCCAAAAAATAGTTTGTTTCCAATCCTGATCTTACGGGCAGGATCTACCAATACATCCCATAAACGACTCTCCGCATTCAGTTCTCTCAACAAAAAAACCTCAATCCTGGCGCCAGTTTTTTCTTTTTCTCCAAACATACGGGCGGGAAACACCTTGGTATTGTTTAGTACCATCAAATCTCCTTCTTCAAAATAGTCTATCAAATCTTTAAATAGGCGGTGCTCAATGGTTTGTTCTTTTCTGTTTAACACCATCAAACGGGCCTCATCACGATGCTCAGAAGGGTATTCTGCCAATAGGTCTGTGGGTAATTCGAATTTAAAATTTGATAATTTCATCAGGTTTTGTGTTTTTGTTTATAGGGCATTCAGCATCGTACACCCACCTCTATAGCTGCCTACTGTCTTTTTAAAAACAGGCAGGGCAGTGTACCATTGTTTTTGTCAAACGGGGGCAAATATACGACATCGGAACAAGCGTTGTCAAGTCTTTGTCAATAAAAGTGTGTTTTCAAGGATTTTATCGGGTGATTTTTTCCATATCCTCCCAGAAAGACGGATAAGATTTAGACACCACACCAGCATCTTCAATAGACAGTGGAACCCTTGTAATTAGCGGCGCAAAGGCCATGGCCATTCTGTGATCGTGATAGGTAGCCACTGCTACGTGCGAACGGATTGAGTCGGCAGCTTCCAGTTGAAGGGTGTCCTGGGTAATATGAACCACACCTCCTAGTTTTTCAATCTCGTTTTTCAAGGCCACTAGGCGGTCGGTCTCTTTGATCTTTAGGGTGTGAAGCCCCGTCAGAAAACAGGGTATACCCATTCCAAAACAGGTGACAACAATGGTCTGGGCAATATCTGGTGCATTGGACAAATCCAATTCATTGAAATAAGAGGGCTTGATAACTCCTGTATTTCTAAGCACAATCGCGTGTTTGTGGTGGGTCGTTTCAACACCCAAATGGCGATAGATATCAACCAGCACCGCATCGCCTTGCAGGCTATGCGCTTTAAAAGCTGTCAGTTCGATTTCCGACTGCTCACTCAAAGCCACCATACTGTAGTAATAGGAGGCGGCACTCCAATCAGATTCTACGACCAGGGTCTTATCGGCAATCACAGGGGTTGGCTGTATCAAAATACTGTTTTTACCCCAGGTACATACCACGCCCAGGCTGCGCAACAGGTCTACAGTCATATCAATATAAGGCCGAGAAGTAAGCGTTCCTTTAAAATTTAGTTGTAAGCCATTGTCCAGCATGGGAGCGATTAACAACAAGGCCGTAATATACTGACTACTAACACCGCCGTCAATAAGAACCGATGCGCCTGTTAGTTTGCTCCCTTTGATTTGTATGGGTGGATAGCCTTCCTTTTCGAGATAGTCAATGCTTGCTCCCAGTGCCCTAAGGGCGTCTACCAATAGCTTGATGGGCCTGTCCTTCATCCTGTGTGATCCGGTTAAAACCGTTTCTCTAGAGGTCTGAACAGAAAGATAGGCCGTTAGAAATCGCATGGCCGTACCGGCATGACCGATGTCTACCTGACCCGTAGTATTAGACAAGGCCTGCTGCATCAGTTGTGAATCGTCGGAATTGGAAAGGTTCTCAATCTGCAAATTCGGGTAAATCTGCTGCAGGATAAGGAGGCGGTTGGTCTCACTTTTGGATCCCGTAATCCGGACCTTTCCCCTAAGGGGTTTCTCTGTCTTTGCTAAGCGCAACAATGTCATCTCTTACTCAGTTAGTCGTTTTGTTGAGCGGACAAAGTTAAACCACAAAAAACAGTATGCAAATTTCTGAACGATAATCGCTCTATTTTTAAATCTATTGGGGAAAACTCAGGTGTATTTTAAGAATCTCACAGTTAGGAGTCTGTACCACACCGTCAACAGCGCTCGATTTAGCAATCGAAGACTTGCCAGCAAGACATTTATTTTTTTACAAACTTGTAATAGCCAGCCATCAACAATCCGTATACCAGAGACAGAAGTAACTGCCTTTCCATAAATGGCCGCCATGTGTCTTGGGCAAAATAGGTGCGTAACATCGCAGAAAAACCACCCTGAATGACAGTAGAAATAACCATCTTAAACAAGGTAATCGTCAGCAGGAACAGCACGCCATAACGGCAGCATAACAATGGAAAGGGTGTTTTTTTAGCAGCGCGCATCTTATCTGAGCTTTTGGTTGTTGTGGTGCCGGTCGTGGTCTCTTTTGGTCTTGGCAATCATCTTCCTGTCAAAAGCCTCCTGTAGATCAATCCCTGTCTGGTTGGCCAGGCACAAGACCACAAAAACAACATCGGCCAGTTCTTCTCCCAGGTCCTTTTCTTTGTCGCTCTCTTTTTCACTTTGCTGCCCATAGCGGCGGGCAATGATACGGGCCACTTCACCAACCTCTTCGGTCAACTGGGCCATATTGGTCAGTTCATCAAAATAACGCACACCGTGTTCTTTGATCCAGTCATCTACTATTTTCTGGGTGTTTTTTATATCCATAATTAAGGGTTTATCGGTATCAAATATACAGCGTTCCGAGGAATCAGGGATTGGGTAAATAACTTAGAAAAAGATCTTGGGAAATTTCTTCAGCACCCAAACTGGCCAAATGGTCATTGTAGACCTGACAATCGATTAAGGTATAGCCTTCCTGTGCCAACTGCTGGACCCAACAGATGAACCCGACCTTCGAAGCATTGCTCACCTTACTAAACATACTTTCTCCGCAAAAAACCGTTCCCAAATCAATACCGTACAAACCGCCTACGAGCGCATCTCCCTTCCATACTTCTACCGATTTGGCAATACCCAGCTCGTGGAGTTGTTCGTACGCTGCTTGCATCTCAGTAGTTATCCAAGTGCCGGACTGTCCTTTTCTTCTGATGGCCTTGCACTCACTAATAACCGCTGCGAAATCCTGGTTGAAACTAAGCCTAAAATCGTTATTTCGGAGTATTTTTCTCATACTTTTCGAAATCCTGAGCTTCTCCGGAAACAAGACCATCCGTCTTTTGGGACTGTACCAACAGATTGGCGCCCCCTCATTGTACCAGGGAAAAATCCCGGAACGATAGGCCAACTGTAACCTTTCTGCCGAGAGATCGCCTCCCAAGGCTAGCAAGCCGTTGTCATCGGCCAGCTTTACAGGAGGAAAAATCAGCGCTTTGGAAAGTATATACATTTGCTGGAAACACACTGGTAAATTACAAATGAGGAAAGCGGCCGACTGTCTTGAGTCAGTATTTCGTTGAAATAGACACGGTCAGACGCATACGTATAAGCTTGTCTCCTCTAGACAAAGAAATGCCTTAGAACGGAAGGTCATCTGGCTCATTGGCATCCACCTCAGAGATTTCCTCTAGGTCACCCAAGGGCGGCATGGGAGGCGCGGCGGCTCCCTCTGCTTGCATAAGCTCTATCCGCCAACCCTGAATGGAGTTGAAATAAACAGCCTCTCCCTGGGGATTGATCCATTCCCTGCCCCGTAGGTTAATACCGATTTTTACCTCCTGCCCTGTCTGGAAATTGTTTAGCAAATCGCATTTGTCCTGTACAAACTCAACCAACAGCATCTGCGGGTATTGTTCACTGGTGGTTAACACCACCTCTCTCTTCCTAAAACCATTGGAGCCAAAGGTTTTGGTTTCGTCTATTTTTTTAATCTTTCCTGAAATCTCCATAATTGATATACGCGTTGTTTTATTGGTAGCATTT
>JASMME010000151.1 GCA_030748365.1 Lutibacter sp. | reverse complement strand
GTATCTTTTCTAATAATAGCAGATTTATTGTTTGGATGTTGTGTTATGTTCTTTATGAAAAAGAACACTTTTAAAGGTGTCGGTTTTTTTACCGGCACCTTTGTCTTTTATAGCCAAATGATGTGCCTTTCCCCAGGGTTTTATTGCTCAGGCATAAAGAAAATATTCTTCACAACAACAATATTCCGGTGTTTTTATAAGAAGTCGATTTGTATCTTTGCCTTCTCAGGTCAATGTTTTTCACACCATTCAACGATCTTAACAGATGTCAACAAAACCATTTCGATTTAAGCAGTTTACTGTTCAGCAGCAACAAGCAGCCATGAAAGTCGGTACCGATGGTGTACTCCTAGGTGCCTGGACAGGGATTGATCCTGCCCCGGCAACAATCCTTGATATTGGAGCTGGTACCGGATTGATAGCCTTGATGTTGGCGCAACGCACTCCTGGTGCAATGGTCGCGGCGGTAGAATTGGATGCAGCGGCGTATATACAGTCGGTTGAGAATTTCGAGCAGAGCCCTTGGGCAGACCGTTTGTTCTGTTACCATGCCTCCTTTCAGGATTTTGCAAATGAGATCGATGAACAATACGAACTGATTGTGTCCAACCCACCCTTTTATTCAGACAGCTACAAAGCACTGCCTCCCCAAAGAGCGATGGCCAGGCATACAGACCACCTAGATTATCAGGCCTTGTTGGCTGGTGTAGCCAAACGCTTATCGCCCACTGGCAGCGCCGCTTTTATCATCCCCTTTTCTGAGGAAGTCCACTTCCTCAATATGGCGCGGCAATACCGCTTATTACCCAACAGGATTACCCGGGTGAGAGGGGCTGCCCACAGCAAGGTTAAAAGGAGCTTGCTACAATGCTCATTTAAGGAAGCTGATGTGGTAACAACGGAACTTATCATAGAGACAGAACGGCATGTATATACTCCTGACTATAAGGACCTTGTCAAGAATTTTTACCTGAAGTGCTAACAATCAACTACCCAGGTGTTCCGGATTATAGCCTAGATAAGGCACCTTCTTTTCCTTGAAGATGACGCCATTTTCTTCCAGTTCTTTTAAAATAGGTTCATAGACTTCCCTACTTGTGGGAATTTGTACGCCCGGACTGGCAATTTCCCCCTTGAGTATTTTTAAGGCGGCAATGGCTACGGGCAGTCCGACAGTTTTAGCCATGGCAGTATAGGTTTGGTCATCTCCGACACAGACCATACTGCTTTCGATCTGCTCTTTTTGACCCTTGTTTTCGTAGCCAAAAATATGTTGCATGACAATCATGTCCTTGTCGTCCTCTTTTAGACTCCATTGGTCCTTTAAGATTTTTTCAAGAATCTGCGCAGGGGTCGCATTGACCAATCCTACTTTTTTGGTCTTGCTGAAAAGGTCGAGCTCCAGCAGTTTTTCCCAAACGATGTCATCCTGATCGATTTTCAGATAGTGCCGTAATTTAAGTTCTACGGAATCATAGGGGTTGTAGGCCAGGAAAGAATTGGTAAACGCACGGTAGGTCATGTCTGCTGAGTTCTCGATGGTATAGCTATCATCGGTCATGCCCAGGAGCACAAATATGTTCCAGGCACGTGAAAAGCCCACACGCCTGATGGTGCCCCGGTACAGGGTTGACACATCATCTAGGCCATAAGCATGTCTGTATTTCAGCGAGTCGCGATTTGGGTAGGCTTCAAATTTACCATGTCCTTCAATATCTAGGATCTCCGTTCTTCTGAATAATTTGTGATAGGGGATGTATTTATATTTTCCTTCCTGTATAAATTTTGCAGCGCCTCCCTGTCCGGCCAATACTACATTTCGGGGATTCCAGGTAAACTTATAATTCCAAAGGTTATCATCGCTTTCAGGAGCGACCAATCCACCAGTAAAAGATTCAAATAAACATATTTTTCCTCCCTTGTCCCTGATACGGTCAATTACTTTCATCGCACTCATGTGATCGATGCCCGGATCCAGGCCGATTTCATTCATAAAGACCAGTCCCTTTTCGGTGACCTCTTTGTCCATTGCTTTCATTTCCGGAGAAACATAAGAAGCGGTTACCAAGTGCTTTTGGTGGGTCAAACAGTCTTTTGCCACGTTGATATGCAGGTGTGCCGGTAACATGGAGATAACGATCGTTGCCTTTTTGATGGCCTCTTTTCTCTGATCATGGTCAAAAATGTCCAAGGCAATCGCCTGGGCATTTTTATGTTTCCGGATACTCTTACGGGCCTGTTCCAGGGATACATCTGCCACCGTAAGCTGGAAATTTTCCGCTGCTGACCGTTCTAATAAATAGCTGATTAATGAGGCCGATGACTTGCCGGCTCCAATGAGTAGAATGTTGTGCATTGCTTCTGTTTTTAGGTACTGCGAAAGTACAAAAAAATAAGGCGAAAAAAGGAAAGATTCCAGCTCATTCATCACGGTCCAGTACCTGGAGGATGGCCCGGGCTTTTTCAGCATCTAAATTGTTGACCTTTAGCTTATAACCCTCAATAAAAGCCGTTCCAATAATACTGTCTATATGTGTGTCAAACACAAAACTCTTAATGCCTTCTCTGTCTAAGAGGTTTTTCGCAATCTGTACCCGATGAATAAAACCGGATTCGAGCACCGTGATTAGTTTTTTAGCAATATTTTTCATCAATGTCAATTTGTATAAAGATACATTTTTTTATTTTGGTCGGGTCATTTGACACAACCTATAAAAGACAATCGATTGTGTTGACTTATTGACCTAGGAAGCTTAGCTGCCTTTGCTGCTAGCCCCCGTCTAATTATAATATATATACAGATGAAACGAACTAACAGAAATTTAATCCTTACCTCCCTATTAGGCGGCCTCACCATTTTGCTCGGCGCTTTCGGGGCCCATACAATCAAAGACCTGGTAACAGAAACAGCCCTACAAAGCTTTGAAACGGCAGTGCGCTATCAATTTTACCACGTATTGGCACTGCTAATTATCAACAGTATTCCCTTAGTCTCTGACAAACATACAAACACCATCAGTTATTTCTTTTTTGCCGGGATACTCTTTTTTTCAGGCTCAATCTATCTTCTTACCCTGGGTATACCGGCCACTTATATATGGTTTGTTACCCCCTTTGGAGGTGTGTTGTTCCTGTTGGGTTGGTTGTACCTAGCCTATTCATTTTCCAAGTCAGACTGCATTAAGAAGTAGTTAATAAAGCCAAGACTTATTAGAAGGAAATTAGCAATCTTTTATTAAATGTGGGTTTATGTTTAATTATGTTGAAATTTCAGAAATTTTTCTGATTCTACGAAAACGTTTTCGTGTATTTTTATTACTTTTACCCCCTTCATAAACGGTTGATTTTTTTTGCATGGAAAGAGATTTTTATAAACACCTATTTTTCAGTGACAAATATCATATAATCACCGCTTAATTGATGATAAATTTGTTAAAGAAAGTAAGATTAAAACCACCAAACAAAGACAAACTAAAGATGGAAGTACTCAGAGATTCAATCGTTTCTTCACTCAACAAAATAGGTGTCAAAGATGTTAGGGAAGTAGTATACAATCCCTCCTACAGTGATTTGTATGTAGAGGAATTGGAACCTTCGTTAAAGGGCTATGAAAAGGCTTATTTGACCGAGCTTGGTGCCGTCAATGTGATGACGGGAAAGTTTACGGGTCGTTCTCCCAAAGACAAGTTCATTGTAAAGGACGCCCTTACAAAAGACAGTATCTGGTGGACATCGGAAAAGTCTCCCAATGACAATAAGCCTACTACCCAGGAAGTATGGGAGGATCTCAAGTCGTTGGTGACCGAGGGGCTCTCGGACAGAAAGCTCTATGTGGTGGATACTTTTTGTGGTGCCAATGAGGATACCCGTTTAAAGGTGCGTTTTATCGTTGAGGTTGCCTGGCAAGCACATTTTGTGACTAACATGTTTATCAGGCCTACAGCGGCAGAATTGGCCAGCTATGGAGACCCTGATTTTACGGTGCTCAACGGTTCCCGGGTTCAAAACACCCAATGGAAAGCACAGGGTCTGAATTCACCTGTATTTACGGTGTTTAACCTAACCGAAAAAATGCAAATTATCGGAGGAACTTGGTATGGAGGTGAGATGAAAAAAGGGATGTTCGCCATGATGAACTACTACCTTCCCCAACGTGGTATTGCTGCCATGCACTGCTCTGCCAATGTTGGTGAAGACGGTAAGTCAGCTATTTTCTTCGGGCTTTCCGGAACTGGAAAGACAACCCTGTCAACCGACCCTAAGAGACGGTTGATTGGCGACGACGAACACGGTTGGGACGAGGAAGGTATTTTTAATTTTGAAGGTGGTTGTTACGCGAAGACCATCAATCTCGATCCTGCAGCAGA
>JASMME010000150.1:4043-4368 GCA_030748365.1 Lutibacter sp. | reverse complement strand
CAAGGACGGTTTTTTGGTAGAGTTCATGGAGACTATTTTTCAGCTTGATGACATCTTGCTTGGTGCTTATTTCACCATGTCCGGGCATAATACGGGTCTCATCATTAGCAAGGGCCGCGATCATTCCAAGAACTTCAATAAGTCCTTTAACAGACCCGCCATTGTTTAGGTCTACATAAGGGTAGCCATAACGCACAAAACTGTCTCCTGTGTGCATAATATTGGCATTTTTAAAAAGAATGATGGTATCTCCATCAGTATGTCCCTTTCCAAAGTGGTACATACCTATTTCTTCCGTACCTTCGGTGATAGACAGTGTGTGCTC
>JASMME010000150.1:0-4033 GCA_030748365.1 Lutibacter sp. | reverse complement strand
GTATAGGAATATTTCCATACTCTAAAATAGACTTCATGTGTCCCATCTTGTATAAATCCATCAATAAACGCGTAGATACCTCCGTAGAGTTCCGTGGCTTTTTCCATACTTTTTTTAGCGTTCCGGTGTGAAATAATCGGAATACCCTCTTTGCCAAAGGCTTTATTCCCATCAGAATGATCGTGGTGAAAATGGGTGTTGATGATATACTTTATTGGTTTGTCGGAGTGTTCGCGAACGGCAGACATGATAAGGTCTTCCAGGATTTCATACTTATTATCTATCATCACAATGCCGTCTTGGGAAATGAACAGGCCAACGTTTCCACCACCCCCTACGAGCATATAGAATTGATCAGTTACTTTGACAGACTCAAAATATTTTACAGTCTCCTGGATAGATTGTATTTGTTCATTGTATTTGCTAAGGTCGGGTGTTTGCGCAAAGGAAAATGATACGGTCGCTACAAGAAAAAAAAGAAATTTATACATGGTTTACTATGTTTAATCAACAATTGAACTAAAGATAATGATTTTAAAATTGACTGTTCAATGATTGCGTTAGATACCCTATACAATACTGGGAATATTTGTTAAGAGGCTGCCCGATACGCCTCCTGGGTTTTTATAGCACAGATTTTACTATATTCGCTTTTTTAGAATTTTATAGAATAAGTACCATGCTCCAAAAGACCTTTTTTATACCGTGGCTGTCACTTTTTGTCATCGCCTGTTCAACAAATCCTTCTTTACACCCAGTTAATAGTCCCGAAAGCCAGGGCATGTCTTCAATGCGGCTGGCCCGGATTGATACTATGATGGCAAAATCCATGGCCGACAAAGAAATTCCAGGTGCCGTGGCGCTGGTAACCAGAAATGGTAAGACTGTCTATAGAAAATCCTTTGGAATTGCCAATCCGGAAACCCAGCGGGCCTATGATGACAGGGATATTTTTCGGATAGCCTCTATGACCAAGGCAGTTACCTCTTTGGCTGTATTGATGCTCTGGGAGGAAGGAAAATTCTTTTTAGACGATCCCATAGAAAATTATATACCGGAATTTAAAAACAGCGTTGTTCTCAAGGATTTTAATCCTGTAGACAGCAGCTATACGTCTGTACCGGCCAATAATAAAATTACCATTCGCCACCTGTTGACCCATACCTCCGGACTGGGCTATGGAGTCATTGATGGAAACCCTGCGATCAAAGCCATCTATGCCAAGGCAGGTATGACCGATCTTTTTACCACAGACACTGTTCAGATTGCAACGGTGATACAGAAATTGGCGCCCCTGCCCCTACACCACGAACCCGGTGAACGCTATACTTACAGTTTAGGACTGGATGTGTTGGGCCATTTTGTAGCGCTGATGTCTGGACAGTCTTTTGATGCATTTCTCCAAACGCGGATTTTTGAGCCCCTCGGCATGCAGGATACCTATTTTTACCTTCCGGAAACACACCACGACAGATTGGTGCCAATCCTGACTAAAAAAGCCGATGAATGGGCTGTTTTTCACGGTGCTTTTTTCGATGAAGATTATCCTAAAAAAGGGTCCGGCACTTTTTATTCCGGTGGGGCAGGCCTCTCGAGTACGGTTGAAGATTACGCCAGGTTCCTACAGTTGTTTTTAGATGGGGGAAAAGCCAATGGGTATCCTTTGATTGGTAAAAAAACCTGTGAACTACTATTCTCCAACCAATTGAAGGAGAACGCCGGTTTTGAACTCGGCCTGGCTTTTGGACTCTTGTCTGAGGAAGAATACGACCGCGGAGGTATGGGCAGTGTGGGTACCCTTACCTGGGGTGGCTATTTTAATACCTACTATTTTGCGGATAAAGAGGAAAATATAGTAGGGCTAATTTATAAACAAACCCAGCATATAGGGGATGACACTACCTCTAAAAGATTCCGGGAACTGGTTTTTCAGGCAGTTGTATTGTAACCAAAGACCTTGTAATACCTTTGCCTTAAGGTGGGCCGAAACGCCCTGTTTTTAAGCAGTGGTATAATAAAAAACAAATCTTATTTAGAAAAGCCTTGGCAAAATAGAGGATTTGCCTTCTGATGATTGCCAAGACAATCGTTTAAATTTTGTATGTTTAGGTTAAAATTAACCGACATGATCCAATCCTATAAACAACAGGCCCCTCTCACAGAAACCTATGACACCATCATTATAGGTTCAGGTATGGGAGGGCTTGCCACGGCAGCTATTTTATCCAAAGAAGGGCAGAAGGTTCTGGTACTGGAACGGCATTATACAGCGGGTGGCTTTACCCATGTTTTTAAGCGCAAAGGCTATGAATGGGATGTAGGTATTCATTATATAGGTGAAGTACAGCGACCCAACAGCCTCCTTAAAAAGCTGTTTGACTATGTAACTGATGGCAGCCTGGAGTGGGCTGATATGGGAACGGTCTATGACCGGATCGTCATTGGAGACCAACATTTTGACCTGGTCAAAGGGGTAAAGAACTTCAAGCAGCAACTGATCACCTATTTTCCTGAGGAAGCCCAAGCCATTAACAGCTATGTCGACTTGGTATTTAAGGCGGTAAAAACCAGTAAAAACTACTACCTGAACAAGCTTATTCCGCCTTTTTTAGCTCCTTTGGCAGGGCCCTTTCTAACAAGACCTTTCCACCGGTTTTCAGACAGAACCACCGATGAGGTGCTCCGTTCCCTAACGAGCAACGAAACCTTGATAAAGGTCCTTTCAGGCCAATATGGTGACTACGGATTGCCCCCCAAACAAAGTAGTTTTAGCATGCATGCTTCGGTGGTGAGGCATTATTTAGATGGTGGTTATTTTCCGGTCGGGGGTTCTTCTCAGATTGCTAAAAAAGTAGCCCCTGTGATAGCAGCCGCTGGCGGAAAGATCCTGGTTAATGCAGCAGTAGATAAAGTCATTGTCAAAAAGAACAAAGCGGTGGGGGTACAAAT
The DNA here is from genome assembly GCA_030748365.1 of Lutibacter sp. Taxonomy (GTDB): domain Bacteria; phylum Bacteroidota; class Bacteroidia; order Flavobacteriales; family Flavobacteriaceae; genus Lutibacter. Next base: position 1,084 of record JASMME010000150.1, on the reverse strand, counting down.
GAAAGATGGCCAGGCCCTTTACGCACGGAATATTGTGAGCAATGCCGGAATCATGACCACCTACCAACAACTATTGCCCCCAGCCCTGTTAAAAAAACACCGTTTAGCCAGCCAATTAAAACAAGTAAAGCGCTCAGTAGCCCATGCAAATTTATACATAGGCTTGGAAGGATCTCCCGAGGCGCTTCAGCTTCCAAAAACAAATTATTGGATCTATCCTGCAGAAGGCGACCACGATACCTGTGTTAAGCGGTATTTAGAGGACTTGTCGCAACCCTTTCCAGTGGTATATATTTCCTTTCCCTCGGCCAAAGACCCCGACTGGTCCAATCGCTATCCGGGTAAAAGTACCATTGACATTATCACCCTGGTACCCTATGAGCGTTTTGAAGCCTGGTCGGATACCCCCTGGATGAAGCGAGGCGCGGACTATGAGGCATTCAAGGAAGCCCTTTCCCAACGCCTATTAACAGCACTGTATAAACAATTGCCTCAGTTAGCGGGAAAGGTGCAATACTATGAACTTTCCACCCCACTCACCACCCGGCACTTTGTCAATTACCAGGAAGGGGAAATTTACGGGTTAGACCACAGTCCTACACGGTTTAGGCAAACTTTCCTAAAACCCAGGACCCCTATCAAAAACTTCTACCTTACTGGCCAGGACATCGTAACTGCAGGGGTGGGAGGCGCCCTGTTCTCGGGGGTCTTGTCCGCAGCAGCCATTACAGGCAGCCATGTGCTAAAAAAAATCTAGCTACCCGCTGTTTGACAAGTAGGCCATTCACAGTTGGGTGATATGTCGGGCCACTTGTGCTGGGTTTCCGGTATGGACAAACCCTCCAGTGCTTGCCAACACAGGCTGTACCATGTTTTGAGCAAGTCCGTTTGCCAAACCCGCCCAAAATTCCTTATATTTACCCTTATCTCATTGAAGATATGCTAATTAATTAACTTAAAATCACCAACTAAACTACCACGATTATGAAAAATATTTTAATCATTGCCCTGTCTTTTCTTGTACTATCATGCCAGCAGAACAAACCCAAGCCTCCTGCCAAACAAGCCGCTGAGGACAGTATGA
>JASMME010000014.1:12232-15053 GCA_030748365.1 Lutibacter sp. | reverse complement strand
GCTGTATCAAGACCTTACGGGCTGCAGGCTATCAAATAGTAGCCACCACACCTCACCGTACGTCCTGTACCCTTGAAAACTTTGATATCAGCCAACGGTCTGCTTTTTTTTTCGGTGTAGAGAAAGAGGGACTCTCCGATGAGGTACTCAATCAGGCCGATGCCTACCTAACAATTCCCATGGTGGGCTTTACAGAAAGTCTTAATATCTCTGTGGCCGCCGCGATTATTGTACAGAGCCTTCAGCAGCGACTAAAAGCAAGTGCGGTAGACTGGCAGCTTACGAGTATGGAAAAGGACCGATTATATCTCGAATGGTTGGAAAAGTCAATCAAGAGTATTCGGGAGATCAAGGCGCATTACTACGCACAAGGAAACTAGTCGGTACGCAGTTTTTCAAAAACAGCGACTGAATCACAATTTCTAACCGTCAGTTGGATTTTTGCCAAGGTACCGCTGCCCTCGATCTGGTAGCTTGTACAGCTGTCTGAACGAAACTTGTTCCACAGATCGACATCACCAGTTTTTAGTAATTGTTCAATGGCGGTACTATCGATGTTTTCAGCCTGCATGGCCTCAATCACTTCAGGAGTATACAGGTGCTTTTTTAGCCGAATGTTCTTTAGTACGCGGGCATTGGGTCCGTAGTCAAACTGGGTGTCTTTTTTGCCGAGAAAAAAAATGACGATGACTAGGCCAATGGTTAATCCGAACAAATAAAAAGGCAATCGCTGTTTAAAGGTCATGTTTATAAAAATAACAAATTGATATCCCTAAAGGGCAAACCGAACCAATCAGCCACGGTTTTGTTGGTTAGAATTCCGTGGTAAAAATACATCCCTTTTTGCAAACTCTTGTCATGTCTTGCTGCTTTTTCGAAGCCCCCTTCCTCCAGTATATTTAAAAGGTAAGGGCTAAAGATATTACTGACGGATATAGAAGCGGTTCTCGAATAACGCGATGGAATATTGGGTACGCAGTAATGAATAACTCCGTGTTTGGTAAAGGTGGGATTATCATGGCTGGTAATCTCAGCGGTTTCGAAACAGCCTCCGCGGTCAATACTAACGTCTACGATGACAGCACCTTCTTTCATGTTGGATACCATTTCTTCGTTGACACAAACTGGCGCCCTAGACTTACCGCGAATGGCTCCGATAGCCACATCACAGCGCATCAAGGCTTTTTGAAGTATTTTTGGCTCGATGGTGGCGGTGTATACCGGTCTTCCCAATCGGCGCTGGATGCTTCTAAGTTTGGTAATCGATTTGTCAAAGATCTTGACATTGGCTCCCAAACCAAGGGCCGATCTCGCAGCAAATTCTCCGACTGTTCCAGCCCCCAGAATGACCACTTCACATGGTGGAACTCCACTGATATTGCCCAGTAGTAACCCCTTTCCCTGGGGACTTTTGATCAGCATTTCTGCAGCAATTAGGATGGCGGCTGTTCCAGCGATTTCGCTGAGTGATTGTACGATGGAGTATATACCGTGCTCATCCCTAATATAATCAAATGCCAGGGCGGTAATCCGTTTTTGAGCAAGTGCTTCAAAAAAGACCTTGTTTTGCCTTTTGAGTTGGAGTGCTGAAAATAAGACACTTTGCGGTTGAATCAGGTCAATTTCTCCCAAAGATGGGGGTTCTACTTTTAGGATGATAGGACAGGCAAAGACATCTTTGGGCCCAGCAGCAATTTTTGCGCCGGCGGTTGCATAGTCTTTGTCAGAAAAATTAGCCCCTTCTCCGGCACCGGTCTCTATGATGAATTTCATGCCCTGTGTACTTAGGGAAGCTACTGCATCGGGAGTCAGGCATACCCGGTTTTCCTGATAGTGTGTTTCTTTTGGAATACCGATGGTAAGTGCCCCTTTCTTCTTTGTGACTTCGATGGTTTCTTCCTGAGGCATCAAATCCTGTTTGCTGAACGGGGAAGTAATTTTTTTACTCATGTTAGGTTAATACGATGGTTCGTTGTAAATCCTGTTCAACCCTAAGGGTGATGTTTACAAGTTCTAAAGGTAGTAAATTTTGAACTTTTGACGGCCATTCTATCAAACACCAGTGGCCACTTTCAAAGTAATCTTCAATACCCATGTCCAAGGCTTCTTCTTCTTGTTCAATTCTATAGAAGTCAAAATGAAAGATGGTTTCGTCTTTGTTGGTCCGGTATTCGTTGACCAGTGAGAACGTGGGGGAACTCACCTTGTCTACAACCCCGAGTTGCTTGGCAACTTCCTTGATTAGCGTGGTTTTGCCAGCACCCATTTCCCCGTGGAACAAGAGTATTTTACAGGAGACTTGGTCAAGGAGTTCCTTGGCTACCTGACCGATTGTGTCCAGGGTATATTTTTGTGGCATAAATAAGTGTGTTTTAAAATTATCTTGGGGCAAATATAGCACAAGGAATGATCATTTCCTCCATTGAAATACCGCCGTGCTGATAGGTATTTTTAAAGTACTTCACATAGTGGTTATACTTGTTCGGATACGCGAAAAACAAGCGTTCTTTGGCAAAAATATAAGAACTGCTCATGTGTATGGCAGGTAATTTGATCGCAGCCGGTTCGGTCACAGCATATACATCTTTGGCTTCGTATGAGAGGCTTTTTCCTGTTTTATACCGTAGGTTCGTACTGATATTTCTATCGCCAACTACTTTGGAAGGTGAGTCAGTGTTGATCGTTCCGTGATCGGTGGTAACAATCAGTTTTAATTTCAGATCCTGGGCTTGCTGTATCATGGATAGGAGCGGAGAATTCAGAAACCAGCTTTTGGTAAGCGATCTGTAGGCCTTATCATCCCCAGCCAACTCTTTGATTA
>JASMME010000014.1:0-12222 GCA_030748365.1 Lutibacter sp. | reverse complement strand
ATGGGAAAGCATGTCTACAAAATTATAGACGATAACCGTCAGGTCATTTTTAGCGATACTGTTGAAGTGGTCGCTAAGCCACCGTCCTTTTTTAATATTGGTAATTTTGTGGTAAGCAGTGTTGAGTTCGTAGCCATGTCTTTTGAGTTGTGCGTTTAGTAAGTATTCTTCGTGTAGATTCTTGCCACCTTCTTCGGTGTCATTTTTCCAGTATTCGGGATGTAATTGCTCAATTTCTAAAGGCATCAGACCTGAGAACAGGGCATTTCTTGCGTATTGTGTAGTGGTGGGCAAGATACTGTAATACGCCATTTCCTGTACTTTTTTGTAAAAAGTATTCAATACCTGTTCTAGTACTATAAATTGGTCGTATCGCAGGTTGTCTATTACGAGCAGTAAGGTGCCAGCTTCCTTTGCTTTTTGCACTTCGGGTAGCACAAATTTTTTTAGCAGGGTGTTGGATAATAAGGGCGCCTCTTCACCATTTATCCAGCTGCGATAGTGTTTTTTAATGTATTTAAAAAAGAGGGTGTTGGCTTCTTGTTTCTGGCTTTCTAAAATTTCCAACATACCAGTATCGTTTATGTTTTCCAGTTCAATTTCCCAGAATATTAGGGCTTTGTATAAATCGATCCATCCTTGATAGGTGTTTACCCTTCCCAAATCAAGGGCAATCTTTCCAAAGGCCTGGCGGTAGTCAGCCGCTGTTTTTTCCGATACCAGTCTGGAATGGTCCAAGTTTCTTTTGAGGCAAGACAGGAGTTGTTTGGGATGTACCGGTTTGATCAGGTAGTCAGCGATTTTACTGCCGATTGCCTCTTCCATAATGTGTTCTTCTTCATTTTTAGTGATCATGACTACTGGAAGATTGGGCTGCTTGCTTTTGATGCTCACCAGTACTTGCAGACCACTGATACCAGGCATGTTCTCATCTAAAAAGACCATATCAAAAACTTGCTGTTTGCATAGTTCTAAGGCATCTATGCCATTGTTGCAAGGCGCCACTCGATACCCTTTTTGCTCTAAAAAAATAATGTGAGGCTTTAGCAAATCAATTTCATCATCTACCCATAAGATATTTATGTCACTCATATTGTTATCTTTGTGGCAAGGCCCATAAATTCAACACGCGTGAACCAGTACCAGCCAACCAACCTGTCAGTTTTAAACGATCCAATTTACGGTTTTATTACCATTCCGGAAAGTTTCATCAGTGATTTGATAGAACATCCTTATTTCCAACGTCTCAGGCGTATTTCACAGGTAGGACTTTCTCATCTTGTGTACCCTGGGGCACACCATACCCGTTTTCAACACGCTATTGGGAGCATGCATCTCATGCAAAAAGCACTGTCGGTGCTGAAAAGGAAGGGTGTTTTGATTTCACCTGAAGAGAGCAGGGCGGTCTATACAGCGATTTTGCTACACGATATCGGACATGGCCCCTTTTCCCATGCCTTGGAAAACAGCCTAGTAAAGGGTGTTGAGCACGAAACACTCTCCCTGCGATTTATGGAGGTACTGAATACGGAATTTCAGGGAGCACTTTCTTTGGCCATTGATATTTTTAAAGGGGTCTATCCAAGAAAGTTCCTAAACCAGTTGGTTAGTAGTCAGTTGGATATGGATCGACTTGATTATTTGAAGCGAGATAGTTTTTATGCGGGCGTTCCTGAAGGAAATATCAATGCGGACAGGATGATTACCATGTTAAACGTTCAGGATGATCGGTTAGTTCTGGAAGAAAAAGGCATGTATTCGGTTGAAAAGTTTATCGTAGCCAGAAGATTGATGTACTGGCAAGTATACCTTCACAAAACAGGGCTCGCCGCAGAGAAGTTACTTGAAAAGGTCTTGAAAAGGGCCAAAGAATTGGTTAGTAAAGGGGTGGAGGTACCTGCCAGTGAACCCTTATCGTACTTTTTACAGCACCCGGTAAGTGCAAAGCGTTTGGATATCCATACCTTGGAGGTCTTCGCCAAACTGGATGATTATGACCTGCTTTCTGCCATTAAAACATGGGCATTCCATAAAGACCGTGTGCTTTCGGTATTGTCGGAGAATTTGATCAACCGGAAATTGCCAAAAGTGTTGTTGCAAAACGAGCCCTTCGATCCAACCTGGCTGAAAGAATGCAGGGAGCAGGCACTTCAAAAGCTCAATATGACTGTCGCTGAGCTTGAGTATTTCGTATATGACGGTCATATTACCAATCAGGCCTACGATTCAGTCAATAATCCCATCCGAATACTATTGAAGGACGGAACTGTAAAGGATATTGCCGAAGCTTCCGATTATTTGAACATTCAGGCGCTTTCCAAACCTGTATACAAGTACTATATCTGTTTCCCTAAGGACTAGGTGGTATTGAACTTTTTTCATATTTTTGCCAAGAATGAATTTTACAGCAAATCAAATAGCGTCCATCCTGGATGGTACCATTGAAGGAGATGAAGGTGTTGAAGTAAGCAAGCTTTCGAAAATAGAAGAAGGGGAAAAAGGCTCCCTTACCTTTTTATCAAATACGAAATATACACCCTACATATATACGACGAATGCCTCTATTGTCATAGTAGACGCAGATTTCTCTGCAGATAAAGACATCAGTGCCACCCTGATTAGGGTGCCGGATGCCTACAAAGCTTTTTCTACATTATTGTCTTTTTACGATCAGCAAAAATTGATGAAGTCGGGGATTGAAACCCCTTCTTTTATCAGTGATTCCGCCGTGCTTGGTGATCAGTTGTATCTCGGTGCCTTTTCTTATATAAACGACCAGGTATCCTTGGGCAACAACGTCAAAATTTATCCAAATGTCTATATTGGTAAAAACGTACAGATTGGCGACAATACAGTTATTTATGCGGGTGTTAAGATATATGCTGATACCATCATAGGGAAGGATTGTTTTGTACATGCTGGAGCGGTCATCGGTTCAGATGGTTTTGGTTTTGCCCCAGATGAACATTCCGTATACAGTAAAATCCCCCAAATTGGGAATGTAATTATTGAGGATTGTGTTGATATTGGGGCTGCCACCACTATAGACCGTGCCACTCTAGGATCCACAATCATTCGAAAAGGGGTCAAACTGGATAACCAAATTCAGGTAGCCCACAATGTTGAAATAGGGGAAAATACGGTTATTGCCGCCCAGACGGGTATTGCAGGTTCTACCAAAATTGGCAAGCACTGTGTGATTGGCGGTCAGGTAGGTATAGCAGGTCATATCACTGTAGGAAACTACGTGAAGGTACAGGCCCAGACCGGTATTGCTCGGAATGTCAAGGACAATGAAAAAGTTCAAGGTACGCCGGCCATTAGTTATTCGGCATACAATAAATCCTATATTTATTTTAAAAGATTGCCTGAGCTAGTATCCAAAATTGATTTATTGGAAAAAGAGTTACATGCTATAAAAAACAAATAATGAGTCAGCAACAAAGAACGATCAAATGTGACACCACCCTTTCAGGTGTCGGATTACACACGGGAAATAAGGTGACAATGACTTTTAAGCCTGCTCCTGTAAATCATGGATATGCTTTTGTAAGGGTTGATTTGGAAGGCAGTCCTGTTATAGAAGCCAATGCGGACTATGTGGTGAACACACAGCGGGGCACCAATCTTGAGAGAAATGGTGTGTCCATCAATACCTCTGAACATGTGTTGGCGGCTATTGTAGCCCTGGAAATCGATAATATCATCATTGAGATCGATGCGCCTGAACCCCCCATTATGGATGGTTCTTCCAGACATTTTACAGCGGCACTTGAGAAAGCAGGTGTTGTGGAACAGGAGGCTGAAAGAGAAGAGTACATTGTCAACGAAATTATCTCCTATAAGGATGAAGAAACAGGGAGTGAAATTATTCTGATGCCCAACGACCAGTACCAGGTGACCACGATGGTGGATTTTGGTACCAAAGTGCTGGGTACCCAAAATGCGACCCTGAACAACCTCTCCGATTTTAAGACAGAGATAGCAGCAGCCAGGACCTTCAGTTTTCTTCATGAACTGGAAATGCTCCTTGACAATAATTTAATCAAAGGTGGTGACCTGAACAATGCCATCGTGTATGTTGACAAAGAATTGTCAGCAGAAACCATGACCAAGTTGAAGAAGGCTTTCCACAAAAAGGACCTGAGTGTTAAACCAAATGGTATCTTAGATAACCTGACCCTGCGTTGGGCCAACGAAGCAGCCAGGCATAAGTTGCTGGATGTTATCGGTGACCTAGCCTTGGTAGGCATGCGTATCAGGGGGAAGGTGATTGCCAACAAACCGGGTCACTTGATCAATACGGTCTTTGCCAAAAAACTCCGTAAAAAAATCAAACATGATAAGAGGAACAATGTTCCGCAGTACGACCTGAATCAGCCGCCGTTGATGGATATTGACAAGATCATGAGCATACTGCCGCATCGCCCCCCTTTCTTACTGATTGACCGGATTATAGAATTGTCTGATAAGCACGTGGTAGGTATGAAGAATGTTACCATGAACGAGCCTTATTTTGAAGGACATTTCCCGGGAGCCCCTGTCATGCCGGGTGTATTACAGGTGGAGTCCATGGCCCAATGTGGAGGTATCCTGGTCTTGAGTACCGTACCCGATCCTGAAAATTACCTGACCTACTTTATGAAAATGGACAATGTTAAGTTCAAACAGAAGGTCTTGCCAGGAGATACCCTAATCTTTAAATCTGAGCTAATCTCTCCTATCAGACGGGGAATCTGTCATATGCAATCCTATGGATATGCCAATGGAAAATTGGTGGTTGAGGCAGAGTTGATGGCTAAAATTATTAAAAAGGACCAAGCATGAACCAACCACTGGCATATATACACCCACAGGCCAAGATAGCAAGAAACGTTGTGGTAGAACCTTTTGCAACGATACACAATAATGTCACCATTGGTTCCGGAACTTGGATAGGCTCTAATGTCACCATTATGGAAGGTGCCAGAATCGGTAAGAATTGTCGCATATTCCCAGGTGCAGTGATCTCTGCCATCCCACAGGACCTTAAATTTGACGGCGAAGATTCCTTGGCGGTCATAGGTGATCGTACAACCATCCGTGAATGTGTGACAGTCAATAGGGGTACCAAGGCCCTGGGTAGAACGGAAATTGGGAAGGATTGCCTGGTTATGGCCTCTTCACATATTGCGCATGACTGCCTAATTGGTAATCACTGTATCCTAGCGAACGGCTCGGTGGTTGCTGGTCATGTGACTGTGGGCGATTTTGCCATACTCAGTGGTTTGGTGGCCATCCATCAGTTTACCAGCATTGGCGCCCACGCATTGGTTTCTGGAGGCTCATTGGTCAGAAAGGATGTCCCCCCATTTGTCAAAGCGGGTAAAGACCCTTTGTCTTATATAGGAATTAATTCCATTGGCTTAAGACGCAGGGGCTTTAGTAACGAGAAAATAAGAGAAATTCAACACATATTCAGGATTTTGTATCAGAAGAATTTCAATACGACACAAGCGCTTGAGATCATTGAAACAGCATTGGAAGCCACCAAGGAAAGAGACCAGATCATTATGTTTATAAGAAATTCCCAACGTGGTATCATGAAAGGATATACTGGAAGTTAATTAAAATAATATATGGCAAATACCTCAGACATCAGAAACGGACTTTGTATCAAATACAACAATGATATCTACAAAGTCGTGGAGTTTTTACACGTTAAACCTGGAAAAGGACCTGCTTTTGTCAGGACCAAGCTAAAAAGTGTCACCTCTGGAAAGGTGATTGACAATACCTTTTCAGCAGGCCATAAGATTGAAGAGGTTAGGGTAGAAACCCGTAAGTACCAGTATTTGTACGCAGAAGGGGAGATGTTCCACTTTATGAATACGGAAGACTACAATCAGTTGGCTTTGCAAAGAACGGTTATTGATGCGTATCAGCTTCTAAAAGAGGGAGAGATTGTAACCATCGTTATCAATACGGAAGACGGATTGCCCCTGTCTGTTGAAATGCCGGCAAGCGTCGTATTAGAAGTTAGTCATGCAGAGCCCGGTGTTAAGGGAAATACAGCCACCAATGCTACCAAACCAGCCACCCTGGAAACCGGTGCCAAAATCAACGTACCGTTGTTTATAAATGAGGGTGATAAGATAAAGGTAGATACTTCCAAAGGCAGTTATATTGAGCGTTATAAGGAATAATTTTTAGCTTCAATCATCCACTTCAGGACCTTGAACCGTTGTTTTTATCTATAAGTAAGTCCTTGCAAATTAGTAGAAATACCCCCTTGAGGAATCAGGAGATGGTTTCATGTCATGCCTAGAATTTAGCTGCACGAATAAATGGCAAAAAAACCGCCCCAAAAAACGTTTAACCGAATAATTAATTTACTTTTGTAAGCCAGAAACTTATAATAAAAATAGACAAGACTATGAGCGTTTTAGTAAACAAAAACTCAAAGATCATCGTACAAGGTTTTACCGGTAGTGAAGGTACTTTCCACGCAACACAGATGCTGTCATACGGCACGAATATTGTAGGGGGCGTCACACCAGGCAAAGGTGGTCAGACCCATCTTGACAAACCGGTTTTTAATACAGTGAAGGAGGCGGTTGACAAAGTAGCTGCCGATACCTCTATTATCTTCGTTCCTCCAGCTTTTGCTGCAGACGCGATTATGGAGGCTGCCGAAGCGGGTATCAAAGTGATTATTTGCATTACTGAAGGAATTCCTGTTGCAGATATGGTCAAGGTCAAAGCCTATATCGCAGATAAGGACTGTCGTTTGATAGGTCCAAATTGCCCGGGAGTTATCACACCAGCGGAAGCCAAGGTCGGTATCATGCCTGGTTTTATCTTTAAAAAAGGAACCGTTGGGATTGTCTCAAAATCAGGGACGCTTACCTATGAGGCTGCAGACCAGGTAGTCAAAAAGGGTTATGGGATTACCACGGCCATCGGTATTGGAGGTGATCCAATTATCGGAACAACCACCAAAGAGGCGGTTCAGTTACTGATGGAGGATGATGATACCAACTGTATTGTTATGATTGGTGAGATCGGCGGACAACTAGAAGCAGAGGCCGCTCGCTGGATCAAAGATTCTGGAAACAAAAAACCAGTTATTGGATTTATCGCAGGCCAAACCGCTCCCAAAGGAAGGACCATGGGACATGCTGGTGCCATTGTAGGTGGTAAAGATGATACTGCCCAGGCCAAGATGGCTATTTTAAAGGAAAACGGCATCCACGTAGTGGAATCACCCGCCAAGATTGGTGATAAGGTAGCCGAAGTACTCGGATAAATACAGCACATAAGCCTAAAAAAGCTTCCCGAAGTTAGGGAAGCTTTTTTTAGGGCGATTGTGTATCTTTGTTACTATATAAACAATAAATACCACCAAACGATGAAATTACTGGAAGGCAAGACTGCCATTATCACAGGTGCCACCCGTGGAATAGGAAAAGGAATTGCCACTGTTTTTGCACAGCAGGGTGCCAACATAGCATTTACCTACAGTGCCTCTGTGGCAGCTGCTACCGACTTGGAGAAAACCCTTACCGACCTCGGTGTAAAGGCCAAGGGTTACCAGTCGAATGCGGCTGATTATGAAGCGGCTCAAGAACTCGCCTCCACCGTACTTACAGAATTTGGCTCTATCGATATACTGATCAACAATGCAGGTATTACCAAAGACAACCTGCTGATGCGTATCTCAGAAACCGATTTTGACAAGGTTGTAGAAGTAAACCTTAAATCAGTCTTTAACCTGACCAAAGCTGTCATCAGACCCATGATGAAACAGCGGAAGGGATCCATTATCAATATGAGTTCAGTGGTTGGTTTAAAAGGGAATGCTGGCCAGGCCAATTACGCCGCTTCCAAGGCAGGTATTGTTGGCTTTAGCAAGTCTGTTGCTCAGGAATTGGGTTCAAGAAACATTCGATGTAATACCATTGCCCCCGGATTTATAGAGACAGAAATGACCGCAACCCTTCCCGAAGAAACCGTCAAAGAATGGCGTGCTGGTATTCCTTTGAAAAGAGGGGGTAGCCCGGAGGACATCGCCAATGCCTGTGTATTCTTAGCCTCTGATATGAGTGCGTATATCACTGGTCAGACCCTGAGTGTTGACGGTGGGATGTATACGTAAGAAATTGTTTTTATTTATATAATGAGTAATAGCGCCTTGTATGGCGCTATTTTTTTTATAGATATGACCTTTAAAAAATAATTAATAGCAACTGCGTCATTGTAAAGGTAGTTTTGTATTTTTGAAGAACTAAAAATTCAAAGAAATGAGCAACGGACAATTACAATTACCCAAAACATTGGTACCCACAATCTTCTTATTCATTGTGGCCATTATTTTTATATCGAAATCAACCATCAACATCGATGCCGGGGAAGCCGGTGTGCTTTGGAAACGTTTTTCCGGCGGGGTGGTTATTGACAAACCGCCTTTGGGAGAGGGTTTTCATTTGGTAGCACCTTGGAACAAAGTCATTGTTTACGAGGTACGGCAACAGGAACTGTTTGAAAAGATGAAGGTGCTGTCTTCCAATGGACTAGACATTCTACTGGAAACCACGGCCTGGTATTTGCCGACCTATGAAGACCTAGGGAAACTACACAAGGAAAAAGGGGAAAATTACCTAGACAGGATCATCAAACCAGCTTTGCGTTCAGCAGCCCGTAGTGTGGTGGGTCGTTATACGCCTGAACAATTGTATTCCAGTAAAAGAGATGTTATTCAAAGTGAGATTTTTGAAGAAACAAGAAAGATACTAAAGAATCAATACGTGCAGTTGAACGAAGTCTTGGTAAGAGATGTGACACTGCCACCTACAATTAAAGAAGCGATTGAGCGGAAACTCAAGCAGGAACAAGAATCCTTGGAGTATGAGTTTAGATTGGTTACGGCTGAAAAAGAAGCCGAAAAGCAACGGATCGAAGCCCAGGGTAAGGCCGATGCCAACCGTATTCTAAGCGCTTCATTAACGGATAAGATTCTGCAGGATAAAGGTATAGAGGCGACCTTAAAACTAGCTGACTCCCCTAACAGTAAGGTAATCGTAATCGGTAGTGCCGGGGATGGTTTGCCAATCATATTGGGCAATCAATAAACTTTTCAAATAGTATAAATCCAATAAAAGCCAACAGTAATTGTTGGCTTTTTTATGTCCTTAATTTATTGCTTTGTACGTTGGGTACTGCCTTTTTTGATGGCTTTGTAATTTTCATAACAAAGTAAGACCGCTTCGATTAGCTGCAGGTCACTGGCAGATTTGATAAAATAATCAGAATAGTTACATTCGTTCAGCAGGTCGTTTAACTCCTGGGCATTCATATCCAGGTATTCCATCATTAATTCCCGGTTGAATTTGGCTTCTAGTAGGGAGCGCAAGTTGTCATCGTCCCGGAGTTTTTTTAGTTTACGTAGCTCCCTGGGTTTCTTCCCAAACTTATTATAGATAAAGTCTACTGGGTGGAATATGGCATCCATGGCCTTGGTATAGGTTTTCGTATTCTTGGGGGCACCGACCTCATAGGTTTGTGGTAGCCCGGAAATATGGATACGGGCATATTTGTCCTTGGGGACGTTTTTGGCATCGATCTCCAGTACACCAATCAGTTTGTGTGACTTGACCACAACTTCCTTAAAAGTTTCTCTTTTTTCGTGTAGCTCAATTATTAGTTCGTGTCCGCGAAGCAAGTCTTTGGTAATTTTCAGTTTGATAGACTGGTAACCGAGGTATGATACGTAGATTGTGTCGTTGCTTCCGGTGGCCAATTCAAACTTTCCCAGGTCATTGGTCACTGTTCCAATGACGCTACTAAGGTTGAATATATGGGCGCCATCGAGTTTTTCTTGGGTATGATGGCTGATAACCTGCCCCTTTAAAAAAGCCTGTATAGCAGGGCTGTTTTCCTTTTTAATATTGTCAGCTGGTTCCTGTGAAAAAACCATTGTGGTAAGCATTAGAAAGAAGAGGTGTAGAAAAGGATGTCGCATATGACAAAAATTAGTTGGTCTATGCAATGATACTAATTAATATGGGAAAAACTCGTTAAAGATTTCTAAAAATACAGCCCTATTAGGCTTAGAAGCTAGCAAATGAAAGTCCATCGATTTTACAAAGGAAATAATTATTGATACTGTGCGCGTGACTGGAGTCGAACCAGCACGTTCTAAAGCGAACACAAGGCCCTCAACCTTGCGCGTCTACCAATTCCGCCACACGCGCATTGATCAATATTGGAGGAAAATAAAGCTAGAAACTTTATTTTTTGGTGACCTGGCTGGGGCTCGAACCCAGGACCACCTCCTTAAAAGGGAGGTGCTCTACCAACTGAGCTACCAGGTCGCTCAACACATTTTTTAAGATGCCTGCAAATATACTATCAAAAGTTAAGATTACAAGTTTTTTTGTATAGTTTTTTAGTCGATATTTGCCAAAGAAAACAAGGCAAAACACCCCCGGATATGAAAATGGTATTATTGGGCTATATGGGCTGCGGCAAATCAATCGTAGGGCGTTCACTATCCCGTGAAAAGGGGATTGATCACATTGACCTGGATCAATTTATAGAAAGCAGGGAAGGCTTGTCTATTACTGAAATTTTTGAGCAAAAAGGTGAGGTGTATTTTAGAAAAAAAGAAGGAGAATACCTCCGGGAAATTCTCGCAATGGAAGGGTCTTTTATCCTTTCCTTGGGTGGAGGAACCCCTTGTTATGGCGATGCCATGACCTCGGTTCGGTCTGTGGCGGTGGCTGTCTACCTGCGTGCCAGTACGGAAACCCTCACCAAGCGGCTTCAAGAGGTGGCTGACACCCGACCGCTAATCGCAGGTATTGAAAAGGCGGAGTTATCCGCCTATATTGCCAAGCAGTTGTTTGAGCGAATTCCTTTTTATAACCAAGCACACCACAGCGTTTCGGTGGACAAGAAATCAGTTCCAGAGGTTGTGGCAGCACTTAGTGCCTTATTCTAAGACCGCATAGGCAGTCGACTCTTCAAAAACAACAGACACATGTTCCTGTAGGGAAGTGGAAAGAGAAAGGCCCTTAAAGTCTGCCTTTACTGGATACCGCTTATGATTTCTGTTAATCAATACGGCAGTTTTGAACTGTTTTAGCGGTACTTCCAGGAAGTGCTTTACCCCGTAGATAAGCGTGGCTCCTGAGTTCAGTACATCATCGACGAGAACGATACATTTTTCCTGATAGTCTGCCACAGGCAAATCGGTCTTAACAGGCTTCAATGGCTGCTTTTTATCAATGATAACCTTACACAAAACGACTTTGATGTCAGAAATTCCCTGTAAACACTTGCCCAGTTTTTGGGCAAAAACATAGCCATTCCCATTGATTCCGGCCAAAATCACCACCTGCTCCTTTACATGCGTTTCATAGAGCTGATAGGCCATTCTCCGTGTTTTATCTTCAATTTGTTCACTGGTCAGTATGATCGATCGTTCCATCAAGATCTATTTTTTTTCAAAGATAGCAAACAATTCGTTTCCCTGTCTCGCTTTGATTGAATTATAACACCTTTCAAGTACCCTAATTGTAAAATAAGGACGAAACAATGTTTCGTATTCCTGTAGGCTACCACCAAAGGGAGGTTCTTCGCCAGTAGTGTTGATATCAAAGAAAACGCCGCATAACTTTCCATTTTTACGCAGTAATGAGGCCATTGTTTGCACATAGTCATTTCTGCGATCAGGAGGGAGTGCACAGAAAAAGGTTTGTTCCAAAATCAGGTCGTAGTGGCCCTTGTGGTGAAAGAAATCGGTCTTAATTAACTGCGTTTTCGGGAAACTGGGATTGCGTTTCAGTATGGCTTCCAAAGGTTCGTCAGTGATATCCAGGCCATACACTTGTCCAAAACCTTGTTTTTGTAACCAGTCAATTTCATAGCCTTTACCTACCCCTGGAATCAGTATTTTACAATTTTTATCACGTAGCTGTTGGCAATAGTTTGTTAGGGGCGGAGATGGATAGCCAATATTCCAACCAGTCTGTTTCTGTAGGTAACGCTGTTTCCAATAGTGGTTATCAAGTGTTTTATTCATTGACCAATGGCTGTTTAATAGGTATAAGCAATCAATCCTGAAACTCATCGAGGGCGCGCCGGTCTTTCTTAGTAGGACGTCCAAGTCCTTTTTCTCGGTAGTGGTCTTTGGCCAGTTTTAACAGGGCTATTTTATCAAATTGTTCCTTGGGGGTAGTG
>JASMME010000149.1 GCA_030748365.1 Lutibacter sp. | reverse complement strand
GAGAAAATACCTGGCAGACATTAATCATATAGAAGCCATGGAATTTATCAAAGATAAAATCCAGTATGCAAATTCCAATGAGGAATTTCTTATTTCCATGAATGGATAATGACAAACATAGGACAAAAAAAAACCACGCCATGGCGTGGTTTTTTTTTGATTTCTAATTGCTTAGAAAAACCTACTCCTGTTGTCAACAACAGTAGCTGAGTTTTTCAGCACATCATTTAACTGGTAGGTTCTCGACTTTAACTGACCCAGTAGCTTATTGCGGTAATTATCATAATTATCAAGGGCTGGCGGATCTTCACGCTTATCTACTGAAAGTACAAACACCCCTTTTTTTCCTTCTATCAGCCCAGTCATTGTTCCAATGGCTGCAGCAGACATGGCACCCACAACAGCAGGCTCATTACCAACACCGGAAAGCAACGGTCTTGCCTGTGTAACCGCATTGGCCTTGCGTATCGTTGTGTGGTTGTTTTGGGCTATTTCCTCCAAAGAAGCCCCCTCCATCTTAGATTTGATCAGGGCAGCTTTCTTCTGATTAACGAGTATAGGACGTACCCTGGCAATGATGTCGGAACTGAGACTCACCCCTTTTCCTTCGGTACTTTCAGTGAGTACGACTACAGCATATCCTCGCTGACCCAATACATCTACATCAAAACGTTTTGAGTCACCCACTTCTGTTTGCTCCTTAAAGGCCCAGGTAACAATGGATCGCTGATCTCCCAAACTCGGAACGTATTCGTCCAATACCTTTAAATTCATGGCTGACAATACCTGTTGGTTGTAGGTTGCTGACAGCTCACTGAGCAAAGTGCCATCTGATAAATTAGAAGCAACCGTTTCCGCTTCTTCAAAAATAGTATTCTCTGTGGCCTCAGACGCTTCTATAAGCCTGCCATAACTGACTGTTTTTACCGCTTTTTGGAAGTTTTTTTGCGCCTCTACACGGATCACATGGTAACCGAAGGCCGTTTCTACAACGCCTACACTTCCCACTTTGTTCATATAGATATACGCTGCAAAATCCTTGTCGAAACTCGGCGAAAAGGCCTGGTCCTTTCTAATCCATCCTATATCACCGCCCTTGCCTTTGGTACCATCTGTATTGATTTGATCGGCTATCTGGGTAAACTTCTTTTTACTCCTTCGTACAAGCCTGTAGATACTGTCTGCTGTTTTCTTAGCGGCCTCCTTGGTTTTTAACGAGGAAGACCTGGTTGCTCCAGCATAAGGCACAATGATATGGCTTGACTGTACAGAGTCGGGCAGGGTACGTCGCTCCACAACCTTGGATATTTTATAGTATCCGGCATCCTTATAAGGTCCTACGACCTCGCCTGTGCTGGCATCGAAAATTTCATCAGCAACTACTTTTGGTAGCTGCGCTTTGAACTTATAGGCATTGTCTAGGGAAAGGTCTGATTTGTTTTCCTGTAAAAAAGCTTCGTAATCTGTCGCATTTCGCAACCCGGGAATGGTTATGGTACTCTTTGCTGCGTTGCTGTATTCATCCCGGTCATCAATATAGGCGGCCACCTCGCTTTTCACCGCAGCCTCATCAGCCTCAGAAGGAACAATCTCAAACTTAAAGAACTCAAGAGAACGGGTCGCTTCGGCCTTGTACAAAGCATCATTTTTCTTCAAGTATTTTTGCATGTCTCCCTTGGTAATGGTAATCAGACTGTCGGGCACACTGCTATAAGGAACATATACATACTGGGCATCCATCTTCAACGAATTGTATGCGTAGTCTCTTTCTCCTTCCTTCAAAGTGGTTCCCAAGCCGGCGGTAACCAAAGTGGTATAGGCCTGGCGTTGCAGGTTTTTCTTGATGTTTCTTTCTGTTTCCAACCAACCCATCCAGGCAGCGTTATCGCCTGCTTCTGCATCTGCTTTTATGGTCGCCACATACTCCTTGAGTTTCTCCTGATCAAACAGGTTTAGTTCATTTTTAAACAAGGGAGAATTTTGGATTTCCGGTATGGCAATCATGGCATCCCAAATATCCTTCTCTCCTACTACTACACCCGCCTTTTCCAGTTGATTTTCGAAGACCTGCTCGCTGAGCATCGTATTCCAAACGGCTTTGACCGCCTTCATCTGAGTGGTATTGGCTCCTGATCTTGAGCGGTAGGCTTCCACCTGTCTGGCAAATTCCTCCCGGTCAATATCTTCTCCGTTGACATTGCCGATGGCATTGATTTTACTCGTACTAAAAAAGCTCTGAATAGATTGCGGATCAAGGACAAAAGCAAACAATGCCATGCCCACAATCAAGATGAGGAACATAGAACGATCCCTGATTTTCGATAAAATAGCCATTTGATATTATTTCTATTAATTAATGTCTGCGAAAATACAATATAGTATTCAATTATAAAAGTGAAAGGCTTATAATAAAAGGACTGGGACGTAGGAAAAACAAATTGGGGAATGGGAAATGGCTATTGTAGGCCCAAAGGTCAGAAAAATAGGGATTGCCAAGCTGCTTTTTTATTTCCCATTTTTTGCGCACTATAGCATTTTGGCACTTAAGATTTTTAAAGTATTTTTGTAGGCCATTTAACCCATTTTATCATGGATATTATCCGTAGCCTAGAATGGCGGTACGCGACCAAAAAATTCGACCCGTCCAAAAAACTAACAACTGCCTCTCTTGAGGTGCTTAAAAAAGCCTTTAATCTGACGGCCACCTCCTATGGACTACAGCCCCTTAAAATGCTGGTAATTGAAAACCCAGCGCTCCGACAAGAACTGCTGACCTATGCGTATCAGCAACGACAAGTGGTAGAGGCCTCTCACCTACTGGTCATCTGTATCGAGAAGGAGACGAGTACGGAAGATATCCACGCACATTTCGATCTTGAAAAATCAGTTAGAGGGCTGGATGAATCCGTTATTGCCTCCTTCAGAGCCCAACTGGTTAAAATCTATGAGAACTTGTCTGCGGAAACAAGGCAACTATCTGCCAAACACCAGGCCTATATCGCCCTGGGAAATCTGTTGACTGTCTGTGCTGTTGAAAAGATTGATGCCTGCCCCATGGAAGGATTTATGCCTGATAAATTTGACGAACTCCTGAAACTGAATACACAAAACCTGCGGTCTGTACTGCTACTGCCCGTTGGCTATCGGGCCGAAGATGACCAGATGAAGGATTTAAAGAAAGTAAGAAAGCCTATAAACGAAACGGTCATAGACATCAAATAAACCCCATAACCCAATTATAAAAGTAATGACGAATATTGAAATACGAAATCTGGAGCCAACGACACTCTGGAATCACTTTGCCGATATAAACGCGGTACCAAGGGGATCGAAAAAAGAAGAAAAGATCATTCAATATATGGCTAATTTCGGCCAACAATTGGGTCTTGAAACCGTTGTTGACCCCGTTGGCAACGTCATTATCAAAAAGCCCGCTACCAAAGGAATGGAAGACCGGAAGACCGTCGTTTTACAATCACACCTAGACATGGTGCACCAAAAGAATTCAGATACTGAATTTGATTTTGAAACGGAAGGAATCAACATGGCAATTGACGGGGAATGGGTCACTGCAGAAGGAACCACCCTGGGTGCCGACAACGGACTGGGAGTGGCAGCCATCATGTATGTACTGAGCGCTTCAAGCCTACAACATCCCGCCATAGAGGCCCTTTTCACTATTGACGAAGAAACCGGTATGACCGGTGCCATGGGGCTAGAGGCCGGCTACCTAGAAGGTGAAATACTTTTGAACCTCGACACTGAAGAGGACGATGAGCTTGATATAGGTTGTGCTGGTGGTATTGACATAACCGCTAGAGATGGGTACAACGAGGTAAACACACCGTCTAATAGCCAATCATTAAAAATTTCAGTAACCGGACTTCAGGGTGGCCACTCGGGCATGGACATCCACAAAGGCTTCGGCAATGCCAACAAAATCATGAACCGGGTATTGTACAGCACCAAAGAATTTATACGAATCGGTACTATCAAGGGTGGGGGACTTAGGAATGCCATCCCCAGGGAAAGTTTTGCGGAGGTCGCGGTCTACCAATCTAAAAGAAAGGCTTTTGAAAAAGCTTTTGAATCGATTTCCCAGGAAATTAGGAAAGAGTTTACAACCGAAGCCAGTTTACAAATCTCATTCAGCGAGACCAATAAAATTGAAAAGGTAATGACCTCCATCAGTCAAAACAACTTACTCAACGCCTTGTATGCTGCGCACAACGGTGTTTATAAAATGAGTTCGGACATGGAAGACCTAGTGGAGACTTCTAACAACATTGCCCGGGTGTTGGTAAATGACGAAAAGATCGAAATTGCTTGCCTGACCCGGTCTTCTTCGGAGTCTTCCAAAGGCAACCTGGCGAATACCTTAAGGGCTTGCTTTGAAATGGC
>JASMME010000148.1 GCA_030748365.1 Lutibacter sp. | reverse complement strand
AAATGAATGGGGTATTTAAGTACCTGATAGAGTAAATAGATAAGACTGCGAATTCAGCAACGAAATAGTGGAATGTGCCCTTGTAGTAGTTGTAGCATGGGTTTGAGATATATCATGAATTGATAAAAAAGGGAGTCTGGAAGCACAGGTTAGAATTCGAAAAAGAATCCATGTATTGTTTTCTGTATTGTTGATCGTGACAATCTTGGTCTTTAAATACTTTATTGCCGATGAAAGTGTGATTGCAAAGATTTTTCAGTTCGCTGGCTATACCTACGGACCGCTCTTGGGTTTATACGCTTTTGGTTTGTTTACCAAATACACTGTACGGGACAAGGCCGTGCCCTTTATAGGAGTGCTGGCACCCCTGGCTACCATTGCCATCAGTCATTATGCAAAGACCTGGTTTGGCTTTGATTTTGGCTTCTTTATACTCATCATCAACGGATGCTTAACCTTCACAGGCTTGCTTTTGTTAGCTAAGAAAGTGTAAATTTGTACTATGGAGAAAGACCTGAGCAATTACCGAAAAAACTATCAAAAAAAGGCCCTGACTGAAAACAATGTTCCGGAGAACCCCATGGAATTGTTTCAGCAATGGTTTTATGAGGTAGAAAAATTCAGTGGTGATACCGAAATAAATGCGATGACACTGGCTACTGTCGAAGCTGGCGGAAGGCCTAAAAACAGGATCGTACTCCTAAAAAAATATACCTGGGAAGGGTTTATTTTCTACACCAACTACGAAAGTGACAAGGGAAAGGCCATCGATGCAAACCCATCGGTATGCCTGTCCTTTTTCTGGCAGGCTATGGAACGGCAGGTCATCATCACCGGTACGGCTGAGAAAATAGCCAAGAACCTGTCTGACGGCTATTTTGAAAGCAGGCCGGAAGGAAGCAAACTGGGTGCCTGGGCTTCAGCGCAAAGTAGGGTGGTTCCCTCCCGTGAATACCTAGACAATCGCCTGGCTGATATGGAACATAGATTTACCGACAAAGAGATTCCAAGACCGCTGCACTGGGGTGGCTTTCTCGTCAAACCTGAGCGCATAGAGTTCTGGCAAGGAAGACCGAACAGAATGCACGACAGAATCTGCTATGAACTACAGAAAAATTTTGAGTGGAAAAGCACACGATTGGCGCCTTAATTTTTTATATTTGGGTTTAAGATAAAGAATGAGATGAAAACACTCTATATCGTTAGGCATGCCAAGTCATCCTGGGAACATGAGGGGATAAAGGATATAGACCGGCCCTTAAAGAAGAGGGGAATTAACGACGCCTACCTGATTTCTGGCATTCTTCAAAAAAAAATCAACTGTCCGGATGTATTTGTTGCCAGTTGTGCAAACAGGGCCCTGCACACAGCCATGATTTTTAGTTATACTTTCAATTATCCCTTGGCAAACCTAAAGATTAGTAAGTCACTCTACAATTTCAGTGATGGATACCTAATCAAAACAGTCAAGGCGCTAGACGACGACTTTGACACCGCCATTATCTTTAGCCATGACCATGGCATCAACAGTTTCGTCAACAAATTTGGCGATCAGAAAATTGCCCATGTCAGTACCTGCGGCGTCATTGGAATCACCTTCGATACTTCCCACTGGAAGAATATAAAATCTGGCAAAACGATCCTAAGCGAATTTCCTAAAAACTACAAATAAGCTTGGTTGACCATAGAAAAAATTACGGGTATTGATATCGGTTCCAGTGCCATTTGGCTGTTGGTAAGCAATGGAGTAGTGGAAAAAAAATTACGTACCAAAATCGGCTTGGCAGATGAAATTGTCAAATGCCTGTACAAGCTAAGAGTTATAGGCTGGCTTCCCTGATAAAGGTTTCTACCAATTTTCCTACAACTTTTTCTGCCTTCCTGGCCACCTTTTGAACCTCCTCATGAGAAGCCACCTCAACCTGTCCTTCAATACCCAGGTCAGTAATGACAGAAACCCCGAAACAGGTCATTCCCATATGTTTGGCAGTGATTACCTCCGGAACGGTAGACATCCCCACAGCATCGGCGCCCATCCTATAAACCATCCTGTATTCTGCAGGGGTTTCAAACGTAGGTCCCTGTAATCCAAAATAAACCCCTTTGTGAACGGATACGGATAAACGGGCGGCTACTGCTTCCATATCAGCAATCATCTGTAAACTGTACGGCTCGTGCATATCCACAAATCTCGGACCGAAACGCTCGTCATTCTCACCGCGTAGGGGATGCTCGGGCAGGAAGTTAATATGGTCTGTAATCAACATGATATCGCCCACTTTGAAATTCGGATTCACCCCGCCAGCGGCATTGGATACAATCATTTTCTCTACGCCCAGATACTTCATGACCCGGACCGGAAAAACCACTTCTTCCATACGCCAACCTTCGTAATAATGAAAACGTCCTCGCATGGCGATTACTTTGCTGCCTCCAATACTACCAAAAATCAGTTCTCCCGAATGACCGGCCACTGTAGAAACTGGAAAATGAGGAATGTCTGCATAAGGGATGGCGAGATCAATATCGATTTTTTCCACCAAATTACCCAGTCCTGTTCCCAGAATGATGCCGTAATCAGGCCTTGTAATTCCACGGTTTTTTAAGTACTTAACTGTTTCTTGAACCTTGTTCCACATAGTTTATGATGTTGTTATCAAATTGAGTTTGCTGATGGATGAATTTGGTCCGGATAGGAAGGTAATAAAGACCTTCCAACTGGTCGGAGATTCTTACATAGTCTTTCTCCGTGGTCAGCATCAGCTTATGGCTTGACTTAAGCTTTGCAAAGGTACTATTAATCTTACGAATATCCTTTTCCGTAAAGAAATGGTGATCCGGATACTTGAGATGACAAACCTGTACCTTATGCGCCTTTAAAAAATTGAGTAGTGGGGTCGGATTGGCAATCCCCGTTACCAACAGTACCTCGTATTGGGGAAGTGATGCCAGGGGTATTGACCCGGCGCCCCTAAGTTCATTTTCATAATCAATCGCCGTAAAATACACCGCCTGTGAAGGGGCCGGTTTTAACCGGGCAACAATGGCCTGTTGCTTTTCTTCTGATAAGTTTTCGGGGCATTTTGTGACAATAATTATGTGGGCTCTTTTCGCGCCAGTCGCGCTTTCTCGCAGTTCGCCGAATGGAAGCATTGCATCATCTATATACAACCTGTGATAGGGCGTCAACAATATAGTCAATCCTGCTTTGAGCCGCCTGTGTTGAAAGGCATCATCTAATAAGACCACCTCGGGTTGCTCCTTAGCTTGTAACAAGGTAGCAATCCCCCGAACCCGGTCTTCATCTACCGCCACTTTTATATTGGTAAACTTTTGATAATATTGAAAAGGTTCGTCTCCCAAACTAAGGGCAGTAGCCGTTTTATCTGCCAATAAAAACCCCTTGCTTTTCCGTTTGTATCCCCTGCTGAGGACTGCAAGCCCATAACGTGCTGATAACAGCCGAACAAGGTATTCAATTTGTGGGGTTTTGCCGCTCCCTCCTACAGAAAGATTGCCCACAACTATGACAGGCACTTTAAACGAAAAAGACTTCAGGGCGCCCCTATCGTAGAGGCGGTTACGAATCGCTGTCAGCCCTGCGTACAGGAGGGAAAAAGGATATCCTATTATTCTCAATACTTTCAATGAGGCGAAATTACAAAACTCATAGCGATATTTAATCACCTATACGGGTAATTTTATGTCTTATGACTATATTTGTAGGGATAAACTACCTTTGTAAGAAAGAATAAAGAGCATCATCTACCTGCCTGTAGACAGACAGGACAGGCCTGACCAACTAACAACATACAGAAAAACAATGAAGATCAAAGACATCACCGATTGTATAGAAGAGATCGCGCCCCTGGCCTATGCGGAAGGTTTTGACAACGTGGGCTTGTTGGTAGGCGACTATCAAACAGAAGTCACAGGGGTACTGGTAAGCTTAGACACCTTGGAAGATGTGGTGGAAGAGGCCATGGAAAAACAGTGCAATCTGATCGTCAGTTTTCATCCGATTATCTTTAAGGGACTGAAAAAACTAACCGGTCGGAATTATGTAGAACGGACGGTGATCAAAGCCATCAAGAACGGCATCGCAATTTATGCCATGCATACAGCACTTGACAACACATCTGAAGGGGTGAACAACCAAATTTGTAAGGTGTTGGACTTACAAAACAGGCGAATCCTGATCCCACAACAAAACACAATCAAAAAACTGACCACCTACGTTCCGAAAGCCGCTGCTGAAAGCTTGCGAAAAGCCCTGTTCTTAGCAGGAGCCGGAAGCATTGGCAACTATGACAATTGCAGTTTCAATATAGACGGAAAGGGCACCTACCAGGGGAATGAACAATCTAATCCGGTCATTGGTCAAAGAGGGAAGACCCACACAGAGAACGAG